>CALDEW010000506.1 GCA_937942355.1 uncultured Pirellulaceae bacterium
CCGGAAGCGAAAGTCAGTGTTTGCTGGTCAACGGTCGTTAGGGTGAGCAACCTGGAATCCTCAGAGACGCGCTGAGCCGATACGACGGAAGCGGTCGCGAGCAGGGGCACGATGGCGAGTGTCTTGATGATTGAGTTCAAGGGCATAAGGTGTTGGCGTTTTTGATGCAACGAATTGAAACCGCGAATTAAAGCGGATAGAGCCGAGTAGTTCTACCTGTGGAAGACGCGTGCCAGCGCCGGCAGGATCAGACTATCCTTGGTGCTCGCTGAACAGGTCCACGAACTCACGATGGATTTCCGGATGTTTTTTTGACAGTTCTTGTGACTCACCCGGATCGTTTTCGATATCGAACAACTGGACCGGTTCGTTCAATCCGTATCGGACGGCTTTCCATTTCCCGCGTCGAGCGGCTTGAAAGACTTCGCCGATGACGCCTGAATTTGGATCGCCAACTTGTTTGCCGAATTCCCAATAGAGAATGCGTTCGCGGATTTCGATTGGCTTGTCGTTTAGTCGTCCATTGATCGAAACCCCATTCGTTTTTACACGCGGCACCAAATTCAGATCAGCGCCGGCGACATCAGCAAAGGTTGGCAGCACATCGGCAAACGCCCACGGCGTCGTGTCGACGCGCCCTTGGGTTACTTTGGCGGGCCAACTAACGATCATCGGCACATGAATTCCACCGTCAAATAGGTCGCGCTTCATGCCTTTGTAGGGCTGGGATGCCTTGAAGAACTCTGGATCACCGCCGCCTTCATCATGCGGTCCATTGTCGGAGGTGAACACGATGATCGTGTTGTCAACGATTCCTTTCTGCTCTAGCGTGTCGACGATGTTACCGACGTAGGCATCGAGCGCTGTGACCATGCCGGCGAGCGTGGCATTGGGGTTGGCCACGGGTTCGGGATAGTACCACGCGTATTTGTCGGCGGGGGTTCCGGTCGACATGCCGGTGTAGGGTGTTTCGGGGAAGGCGTTCTCGTAGGGCTGCACGAACTCTTTCGGTGCCGCCAATTCAGCGTGAGGCGAGGAGAAATTCAGCATCACAAAGAATGGGTTGTCGTGCTCTTGCTTGATGTAGTCGATCGCTTCGTCGGCGAACAGTTCCTGAGCGTATGCCCCATTCTTTCCACCTTCGTTTTCTTTGATGCGAATCTTCTTCCCGTCTCGCCACAGGATGTGCGGATACTGCCGATGGCCTTCAAGGATCGAGTACATTCCAAACCAAGTGTCAAATCCCATCGCCAGCGGATCGGTGACTCCCATTTGTGAACCGATGGAGTACTTGCCGAACAGCGCCGTGTCGTAACCGGCATGTTTAAGAACGTGAGCCATCGTCACGTCGATGTCTCGCAGTTGGACTTTATTCGAGTTGTTCTCCATCAGCCGCCCGTCACGACCGGTAAACAAAGAGACACGCGAAGGCGAACAAACAGTGTTACCGGAATAGGCTTGGGTAAAACGAATGCCGGTTTTGGCCAACCGATCGAGGCTGGGAGTTTTGATCGGCGTGTCGCCGTAGCAACCGATCTGATTGAACCCAAGATCATCAGCCATGATGAAAACAATGTTCGGTTTCTCGTTACCGTCGTCGGCCAGCAATGTGCTTGAGAGCGGCAAGGTTAGGCCCAGCACCACGAACAAGACGGCTGATAATAGTGTTTTCAACATTGTTTTCATTTGAACAAGCCCTTTTGGGAGAAGCGGTAAGCCTACCGAAACTTGTATATTCTCTTGAGGGCAGTGTGGTTGCAGGGTGTCGCAAACCCGCAAATCCAAAGGCATCATCATCAAACCACGAAATGGTCGTTTTGATCTCAGCAAAATGAGCGGCCCCAACAATCGCTCCGAATCAGCGTGAGTATAATGCCGCAATTACCTATCAACTGTTACAACGACTTTCTGTTTTGCGACATTTTCTGAGCCTAACGATGTTTGCCTAAGGAGATGCTACGGAGTGTTCGAAAACTTAGGGATCAGTCATTGGGCTGATCCTGACCGCAAGGCAGCAGCGGCTAAAATTTAAACTACCTGCAAAACTGTCGTGAAACGACAACTGAATTGCGACTTGATCAGCCATTTTATAGTGATAATAGGTCTTGCGGGTTAGGGCAGCGGAACTGGTTGTTCTATCCGAAACAAATAGCAATTTTCACTTCCGGCTTTGAAGCCATCAAGCGTTTGCAACCATTGGAGAAAAAATCTATGAAGAAACAAATATTTACATTACTCGCCTTTTCCGCAATGCTGGCGATGCCACTTTCGGTTCAAGCTGGCGTAGTTGTCGGTTTTGAGTTTGAGACCGCAGGCGACGTTGAAAGTTGGCAGCACAATGGATCAATAAACGGCGGCACGGGTGGTACGGCCCAAGCTTTCGCCGGAACTGGTGAAGGTGTGCTAACTGGCGCTGTTCTTGCAGGTAACGGTGACTTGCGAGTTTTGCACAATCCAGACATCGCGCTGGACACAAGCCTCTTCACATCTTGGGATACTGCCGAGCTTCGTTTTCGGCAATTGGATGGTCTAAACGGATCACCGCAAGATTTGGTAGGAACTCTTGGCCTTTTGCACTTCGGTGTAAATACTGCGAATCCTGGTTCAGATGGCACAATATTCGTCCGAGAGGATCCAAACGATTCTGAGTTTTGGTACACCGCGGTGCTGGACATCTCAAGTGTAGGCACAGCAGACATCACTCAGGTTCGTGTCGATCCAATTGCTTCAACAACTTTAGGTTACCAAATCGACTACGTGCGTTTAAACGGTGTCCCTGTCGCTGCCGCTGTTCCAGAGCCGACCTCTTTGGCAATCCTCGGCTTGGCCGGACTTGGAGTTGCGGTTCGTCGCAGAAGGTAACCAAAACTTCTAAGCACATTGCTGGAATTTCAATTGCGTTAACGAAAAAGATGCGGCATGGCGAACAAATTCGCCTGCCGCTTTTTGTTTGCGCTGCATTCGTTTGGGTGAACTCGTATCAGTTGATTGGATCAGCAACGTTTTAACTATTTTGCATGAAGCATTGAATCGCTGCAAATTGACAACGGGTGCTTTGGTCACGCGAAGATTTCTTTCACAACGTGTCTCGCTTCAACGATCTTAGACTATCAAATCGATTACGTAGGCTTGAATGGTATCCATGTTGTTAGTATTCCATAGCCTACCTCGCTAGCCCGTGTTTGATAAATCAAATTGAGTATCAAAACAATACCAGCCCGACGCGCAAGCGAGGGATTACCGCGAATGAGATCCCTCGCTCGCGCGTCGGGCTCGTATTGCATCCTGTTCATTCGAGATAAAAAACTTCTCTCAGCGAAACCGACACGGGCGAACTGTCCGGGTTGGTCTCCATCAGATCCTCCATGTATTTCCACCAGCGTTGAATTAATTCATTGTCTGCTAGGTCCTGAGAACCTCCGTCACCTGAAACCTTTTGAAACGCGAACAAGGTGTTGGTTTCGCTGTCCAAGAAGATGGAGTATTCGCTGACACCTTCGTCTTTGAGCAGTTGTTTTAGCTCAGGCCAAATCGCGTCATGGCGACGAACATACTCGGTGGCGCAATTGGGTTTAAGTTTCATCTTGAATGCTAGACGTAGCATTGAATCGCTCCAAATTAATTGCAATCGCGCAGGTCATGCGATAATTTCTTTCACAACTCGGGCCGCTTCGACACCTGTTAACTTTTGATCGAGCCCCTGGAAAGGAAAGGTCAGCCGAGCGTGGTCGATTCCCAACAGATGCAGCATCGTGGCATGCAGGTCCCGGACATGAACAGAATCTTCGATTACGTTGTAACTGAAATCATCTGTCTTACCCAACTGAAAACCGCCTTTGACCCCGCCACCGGCCAGCAGCGCCGTGAAGCAACGAGGATGATGGTCGCGACCGTAGTTGTCCGCCGTTAGGTTGCCTTGTCCGTAAACGGTGCGGCCAAATTCGCCTGCAAAAACGACAAGTGTATCTTTTAGAAGGTCTCGTTGTTTCAGATCGGCCAACAAAGCCGCGGTCGGTTGATCGACGTCTTTACACTGACCGACCAGGTTCTCAGGTAGGCGGGTATGATGATCCCAGCCTCGATGGAACAACTGAATGAACCGCACATCGCGCTCCGCCATCCGGCGGGCCAGTAAACAATTCCGCGCGTAAGACCCCGGTTTATCAATATCAGGACCGTACATCTTCAACGTCTCTGGCGATTCATCGGAGATGTCAGTTAAGTTGGGCACGGAAGTCTGCATCCGGAACGCCATCTCCTGCTGAGCGATCGTCGTTTCGATTTCTGGATCGCCAATTTCGGAGAAGTGTTTTTGGTTTAACGCACCTAGCGAGTCAAGCATCCGCCGTCGAACTTTCGCGTTTACCCCTGCCGGATTTGACAGAAATAGAACTGGATCCCCAACGGATTGAAAACTGGTTCCCTGATGTTTGGACGGCAGAAACCCGCTGCCCCACAAACGCGAGTACAGCGCTTGCACATTCACTTTGCCACTCCATTTGGCCGAAGGCAGAACCACGAAGTCCGGAAGATCTTTGTTCATGCTGCCCAAGCCGTAACTCAACCAAGCTCCCATGCTGGGTTTCCCGGGGATCTCAGAACCGGTGCAAAACGAAGTCTTGCCCGGATCATGGTTGATCGCGTTTGTGTTCATCGACTTGATGAAGCACAAGTCGTCGACATGCTGCGATAGGTGCGGTAGTAATTCGCTCATCCAAATCCCACTTTCACCTTGTCGCGCAAATTTAAATTTGGAAGGTGTGACCAGCTGCGCTTTGCCCTTGGTCATTGCTGTCACGCGTTGACCCATGCTGATCGACTCGGGCAACTCTGTCTTGAATAGCTTGGTCAATTCGGGTTTGTAGTCGAAGAGATCAATTTGGCTTGGAGCACCCGCCATAAATAGAAAAATCACCCGTTTGGCCTTGGCCGGAAAATGGGGGGCGTTTGATCCAGCCAAAGCGCGTTTTCCGATCGGCGTCGTGCTAAAACCTTGACGGGCAAGCAAAGTACCAAACGCCGAAACTCCCAGGCCCATCCCCATGTTCGTCAAAAAACGGCGACGATTATGTAGCGTGTCAATCGTTGTAAAAGAAGCCATGGTTCAGTCCTTGGTCTTGGTGATGTCAAGGTTGTACAGCGTATTGATCACAACGGTCCAAGCCGCCAACTCTGTTTGCGCTTCGTCGGTCAACGGTTCGGCAGGCGTATCCAGTTCCTGACACAACTTGTCTGCCAGTGCTGAAGTGGCCTTGTACTGTTTTCTCAAATCTTCCAACAGCGTCTTCAACGTTGAAACTTCCCGCTCGTCTGGCAGGTGACAGGTGATGGTTTCCCAGGCAAACCCAATCCGCTCTTTCTCCGGATGTTCCAATACCGAGATCGCCAGTCGACCGGCTGCTTTGAGATACTCTGATTCGTTCAGCAGCAACAACGCCTGCGTGGGCGTGTTTGTGCGTTCGCGACGTGCAACGCAGGCGTCTCGCATCGGTGCGTTGAGAATTGTCATCTGTGGAGGCGGCATCGACCGTTTCCAAAATGTGTAAACGCTACGCCGACGAATCGCTTCTCCGGCGTCGGATTGGTAACGTTCGCCGATCATGGAGACGGCCTTCCATAGCCCCGCCGGCTGAGGAGGCTTCACACTCGGTCCGTACATTTTGTTGGAAAGCGATCCGCTGGTTGCCAAGATTTGATCGCGAATCATTTCCGCATCCAGCCGATAGCGTGAACCACGGGCAAGCAAACGATTCTCAGCATCGGCTTTAAACTCTTGTTCGGTCGAAACAGAAGACTGGCGATAGGTCCTCGACATGACGATTTTCTTGGTCAGCGCTTTGACATCCCAATCGGAATCAACAAAGGAGACGGCAAGGAAATCCAATAGTTTTGGGTGAGAAGGGACGTCGCCCTGATTGCCAAAATCTTCGCTGGTTTTAACGAGCCCCACGCCGAAGAACTGTTGCCAGAAACGATTTACAGCAACACGCGCGGTCAGTGGATTCTCCGGATCGACAAACCACTGGGCCAAGTCCATCCTCGAAGGGATTGCGCCTTTGCTTTTCAAGCTTGGCAAGAAGCCGGGGGTGTTACGCTTGACTTCCTCCCCCGGAGCGTCGTATTGGCCGCGCTGGAGTAGAAAACTGGGCCGCACCTTCTTACGCTCCTTCATCACCATGGCTTTGGGAATGGAGGCGTCGACTTTGTCACGCGCCGTTTGAATCAGTTTAAGCGTGCTTGCGAACTGGTCAGTTGCCCCCGATTCGGTGGCAAGTTTTTCCACCGACTTAAGCTGTTGAATGCCTTGATTGAATTCTTGCAGTCGATTCTCTTGAGCAGGAGTGCCTAGGGTGATAAAGGGTTTTTGTATTCCCATCTTCGGACCTTTGCCGGAAACCGTTTCTGGATTGGCGTCGATGTTATTGAAGAACCCGGATAGTGCGTAAAAGTCTTTCTGAGTGATTGGGTCAAACTTGTGATCGTGGCATTGGGCACAGTGAACGGTCAGCCCCATAAGTGCGGTGCCGACCGTCGTCACGCGGTCGATTACATTTTTGGAGAAACTCTCCTCTGGCAGCGCCGTTCCTTTGTCGATAATCAAATGCAGTCGATGGAACCCCGACGCGATCAATTGATCGGTGGTCGGCTGTTCATATAAATCGCCGGCAAGCTGATACCGAATAAAATTGTCGTAGCTTAGGTTTTCATTGAACGCTCGAATCACCCAGTCTCGATAGGCAGTATGGTCTCTGAAGAAATCTTTGTGCATCCCGTTGGAGTCCGCATAGCGCACCAGATCCAACCAGTACCTGCCAACGTGTTCGCCAAAATGCGGCTTGGCCAACAAGCGATCCACCAGTTGCTCCCAAGCCTGATCCGGCGATTCACTATGCTCCTCTAAATAGTGAGCGATCTCAGTCCGCGTTGGCGGCAACCCTGTCAAATCAAATGTTACTCGGCGAATCAAAGTCCTTGGTTCGGCCTCGTCGGACGGCGAACGATTCAACGACTCAAGCTTCTCCAGCACGAACAGATCAATCGACTGGTCGCTCCACGACTTGTTCGCAACCGTGGGCAGTTCTGGATGGACGGGAGGCTCAAATGCCCAGTACTTCTCGTACTTGGCACCGGATTCGATCCACCGCCTGATCAGGTTGCTTTCCTCTTCAGAGAAAGGCTCAAGATGAGAGTCTGGTGGCGGCATGACTTCTGCCGGGTCATCGGAAGTAATCCGATTCCACATTTCACTGTCTTGGGCCGACCCCGGTTCGATCACCAGCGCGTGGGCGCCTTCGTCGCCAGTGGCTTGGTCCAGTCGCAAACCAGCTTCGCGCGTTTGCGAGTCAGGGCCGTGACAGGCGAAGCAACGGTTTGAAAGCAAGGGGCGGATGTCACGATTGAAAGAGACTTCTTGGGCGGAAATCCAATTCGGCCACAAGATCAGAATTAGCAACGCGCGTGAAATCAGCGTGATCAATTGGCGAGTTTTACTCATCGAATTTCTTGGATTCATCGAACGCAATTCAAACGTTGGCACTAAAAGTTTCTGACTACTATTCTAGATGATAGAAATCGTACAGGAGAGCTGTGCATTCATGCCTTGCGGAAGTTTCGCAACAATTGGAATCGCCTCGGCCCCCGGAACCATATTGAACACGCGTCCTTTCGGAGTCTCTTCAATTACCAGAGAAGAGGTGGATTCAATCACCACGACGCCGTTGGGCTTGTCAACTTCAATTCGCGTATCCGATACTTGACGCACCCTTTCTCCCGAGGGCGAGATGATCGGGATGACCAAAGCCGCAGGAGCTGCGCCGGATTGTTTGCCTCTAGGTTTCGCGGTAATCGTTACTTGATCGTCCGTGAACCGATAGCCAATGTTGAAAGTTGATCGTTCGACCTCATCAGCATCAACCGGAACGCGATTTTCGTCTTGCAGCACGGTCGTGATGTCGAACAGGAAAGCTTTAGCTTCGTCGTTGAATTTTACATCGGCTTTCAAGTCGTAAAGATTTGAGTACCACTGGTCGTCTTTGCGGGTCTCAATCCGCGTTGTCAGCGGAAAGTCTTCGCCCGGTTGCGATTGCATGTTAAACGGTTCGACTTGGATGTATCGGGCCATGCTCCCGGCCAACAAAGTTCCGACTTTGTTGTGGTACAACACGGCCAATGAACCGCCGGTAGGTTGCTGGAGGTGATTGGTTTTCTTGGTTTTGTAAATTGAGTCATAGGCCGACACGGTTCCGCGCCACGGGCCTTTGGCTACCAACCAAACGTTCAGCTCCGGGAAATGCTTGACGCCTTTGGCCGTTTCACGCGGCAAGGGTGCCGAACCATCAAACTTTGGGAACGCATGTTCTTTGTCATGAATTCTGTCTTGCACCAAAGCCATCACTTTGGCGTGAGCAAACGTATGGTGGATGCAAGGTTTGACTCCGTGGGAGCCATAGTGAGGCCCGCCGTGTAATAGTCCATCAGCCGTACACCGTTGTAGCAGTTGAGCATTCTTGAGCGCGGCGGTGCCAAAAGCTGGATTGTAGCCCGCCATCAAACTGAACGCTGGTTGGCATCCATCCGACGTGCGACTGCCCCAATAGCTCCACTTTTGCGAACGCGTGCCCCAGCTGTTATCCCAAGCACCGTCGGGCAGCATGAACTCAAGATGCCCGTTCATGGATTTGACCATCAGCGCAAGTAGTTCTTTGTCATCGACCTCCAGCGCGTAGAGCACGACTCCGTTGATTGATTCTTCGACGTTGTAGCCAAGATCGACAGGTAGCAATCCGCGATCACTACGATTGTTGTTGGGTTTGCCTTCGCCCCATAGTAGCGCATTGGGTTCAGTGAAGAACTCTTTGACGCGTTTGGCAAATTGGTGGCTTCGGTCGGTGAATTTTTGATTCTTTAACAGTCGGCCGAACAGGTGAAATCCATAGACGGCCGTCATGCCGTAGTTCAAATTCGTGAAGTCAATATTCTTGAAGTCACGATAGAGGTATCCGCCTGCGGCCTTGTCTAAACGTTCGGTCCATTGAGCTCGACGTTGCTCGTCAAGCAATTCACCATGATAGTGCAACGCTTCGGCAAGCGCGATGGCGCCGAAAATGCTGGTCCCGCGCCAAGATTTTGGCTGCGTGCTGACTCGCCAGCTTCCATCGGGTTGGCTGACATTGCGCTCGGCCCAATCGTAAACATCGATTGCGGCTTTGAGATACTTTTGATCACCGGTGACGTGTGCCAGATGCAGAAAAGGGTACAGAGCATCTGAGCAGCGCCCGTGAATATGATCGCACGCCGGACAATTCAATGCCCCGTGAAGCGCGGCATTGTCGGGTTGGTCAATCTGGCGGGCGATCATGCCGTCGCACCAATCCAACAGCAGCTTTTTCGTCAGCGTATCGAATTCATCACTGACGTTACCCTCTTGCGCCCAGACGATCCGGCCGCCAAGCAATAGCGGCGAAGTCAATGAGACTCCTGCACATGAGGCTGAAACTCGAGAGATAAAACTTCTACGATCCATGTTGTAATTCCTAATTAGGCTTGGGAGAGTTGGGCGCCGGATGTTTGTCGGTAAGATTGGTTTCTTCGCCACTGGGATCTAAAACAGCGCTAAGTTTGGCACGCTCGTTTGAGTACTGCGCAACCAATTCTAAAATAAAATACGCAGCGTCATTTCCATGATGCTGCGCCTGCGTTTCCTTAATTCGCCCTTTTTGATTCCGCTCGCGAGAGAATGTTACGGAGTGGCACCTTCTTCAGTGCTGAGATCGACTGAGCCTCCAAACACGTGCGCTGGCACGTCCTTCTTTTGAATCTTTCCAGCTAAAATGCGGTCGTATTGTTTATTGTTATCGACCTCAATTACCTCGTTGCAGGCGAGAGCGATACGGCGCACACCATTGACGCCGGTTTTATCGAAGACGATCGCAGCGTAGTCGAAATCTGGGCTGATCTTTTGGCCATACAAAACCACAAACGGTTCATTGTCGGCAGAGCTGGTGAAGTAACCGTCAATGTTTTCCACATCAAGGCTGTCCAATCCTAGCCTTGGCGCGATTCTATCATCCGTCATCAAGAAGTTCTTAAATTCCTCTTCGTCCTTCGGGCCAACGTTGTTGTTGATGCTCGCGAACATTCGGTAGGCGTTGGCAATTCTCTCAATGTTGTTCTCATTCGCTTTTTGAAAACTGGATTTTAAAGATGTGCCACTACAACCAGAAACGACTGAAAACATCAGTAGGAACAAAACCCAAGAAAAACACTTAAGACCTAGTCTCATCATCTGTTCCTTAACCAGAGAAATGCCAACCACTTTGACTGAAGTACATGCACCAAACTAATCGCCATTCTACAGCGATGTATTACGAAACCAAAAATATCCACCGCTGAAACACCGCGGGAGACTCTCCCACATTCTATTCGTAATTTATTTACAGCTCTGTTGCGTTAACAATGGTGCCGTCATTTCGAACGCCTAAACGGTATATGTCGATATAGTTGATTTCTAAACTTACTCCATGAGTAGAACCGTCGCCCAAAACAACATTCCAAGTTCCAGGATGAGCTGACCCAAACGTGCCGAGGTGCGAAAGCCCCGTGTTGTTAGAGTCTGGAAAGACGGCCGTGCCGATCGAATGCAATCCGCGTGCGGTACTCAGATCGTTTTCGACCATACCGTTCTTTTCAATATTGTCCCAAAAATTGCTCCCCGTAGTACCAGCGCCTTCCACAGGATTGTAGTTGGATGCACGAGCGCTCTTTTCCCCCATTAACATCGTGTTCGACGAACCATCACTGATAGAGCCAAACCCGACCTTGGAGATCTTTTGCACATCCCCAGCAGCAACAAATTCAGCGCCTGGTGCGATTATTCCCAACCAGCGTGTTTGTTGGTAGTTGTTGCCAGGATTGGGTGAGCGATAGTTGCTGGTATCGGGAGTCTGAGCTGTAAGGTTGAATTCATTTGGACTAAAAGCGATCAGGTCCCGCGTGTGAGTTTTATGCACCCAGAAATTTGCGTAGTCGGCAATGAAGTTGCGGCCAGGTTCTAACGCTGTAGTGGTGTAGAATCGTTCACCGCGCGAAGGGCACGATAGGGTAGGAACTGATTCGCCGATGATTGAGTTACCATTGGCGTCAATGCCCAGTCCGCCGGCGGCAGCGCGAACGCTTTGTAGATTACCTGCTTCCATGAACGGCATGATCTGATAAAGGAAGGAAAAGTTTTCCTCCCCAACGGTAGATCTAGGCAATCCACCGGCAGCCAGATTTCCGCCAACGACGCCCATCGTCGGAAAGTGCATGCTCGATGATTCGAAGTTGATCGCCGCCAAACCGGTCTGACGCATGTTGTTCAAACACTCCGTGCGACGAGCCGCTTCGCGCACCTGCTGAACCGCCGGCAACAACATACCGATCAAGATCCCAATGATCGCAATAACAACAAGCAGCTCAACCAGAGTAAAGGCTTTCCGCCTTGCCCTACCGATTAAAAAAATCTCCATTGGAAACTCCCAGAGTGACATGTGATGACTGAAATGAGAAAATGACCGGTTAGTGATGAAAGCCAGTGACCGGACTGAAACAATTGCTGCTTCTTTGGCCTTGATACCCTATTAAATGATACGCTCGGGTAACCCGAATCCAATGCGAAATTGGTTGTTGATTTGCGACGAGAAACGCCTGCTTGAAGAGAAAGCGTTCGAGTAGACCGCTTTAGTTTCGTAAGCCAACTCACAAATGACCGCTTGCAAATCCTGCAAAATTTACGATCAGCTCAGTCAACGCTCTGCGCTGGCAGCTGGCACAAGAGATTTGACTAATTGAGCGATAAGTGAAACCATTGTCTCAACGCGACGCCAGAATCGCGTTGCTGATTTCCATCTGGAACATTCGAGCGATAGTCGTATCGCTCAAGGAATGTTAGGGCGGGAAAGGCAATGCGCTTCAGTCTACCGTCGTGCCGAAGGAAAAGGTGCTAGTTTCGTTCTCTTGCCAGCCCAAGCGTGAGTTTGGCACGCTCGCTTGAATAACGTGCTTCTAATTTGACGAAGCTGTTTTCTATCGTTTCTCGGTCGCCGACAATCAACCAATACCGATACTCGTACGTCGAACGATTGGGGAGGTGGACCCTGGTGATGGGAGCAAGGTGCACGCATGGTTTCGACGTGGGAGTGTGATCTTTTTTGTTTCCATGTGGGCCGCAGTTCCAATGTTCGGTGGCGGTCGGGCTGAAAAGAGCGACTCCGTTTCCTTGCGAGTCAAACATAGCCATCGCGTTAAGTTCTGGCTGAACCTTGGTCCAAGGAGGACCGGGCCGAAGCGCGAGACGCTTCCATTTGCCTTTTCCTTGAAAAACTTCGACTTGCGAAAAGCTTCTTATGAAGTAGCAAGCCGGCACTTCCTGTGGCCGTACCGCATTAGAACTCCAGCGATCATTTTCATCGCGTAAGGATTCAAGCTGACACCGAACAACGACCGCGTTGGTGATGTCGTCTTCGAAAGATACCCACTGTCGCATGACTGCTTGTGCGTTTTCATTGTTCATGTCCCACAGCTTTGGGGCCGTTTCGGAATATAAAACGCCATTTCTGTTCTCACACCGCGACGCTTTCGCCCAACTTCCAACACTGCCGCCTTGAATTGGATTCCATGCCCATGGGCTCCATGAATTGTGTTGTCCGTCCTGCTTGCGATTGAGGATCTTGCCGGCGTAGTAGGACTGTTGAACCAATCGTCCAGCATCGGAGTGATTAACAATATTGCTTGGATGCTCAATAGAGGATAGCCACGAGATTGCACCACCCTTGTGCGCGTCGATTCCAACACGAATGGTTCCGTTGTCGATCACTTCCAGTTTTGAAATTGCCTGACCGGCAGCAACGGTATTGGTGACTGACTTTGGCTTGGCAGACTTCCTACGACCGGTTCGTTTCAATGGTGCCCTTCCGATCTGGTCAGGTCGGTATTTCTCTGGATCAAAGACCGGGTTGGGCAACGGCAGCACGGCCTTTGTATTGGCGAGAAAACGTTCAATCAACCGGTCAAGTTCATGGACTCGGTCCGGATTGTCATCGGCAAGGTTATTCTTTTCGCCGATGTCGTCCTTTAAGTTAAAAAGTTGGTAGTCATGTTTGCCTTCATCGCCTCCGAAAAAGATGCGAATCAGTTTCCAATCTCCTGCGCGGACGCTGACCGAGGGCGGTAGCCAGTCGGGAATACGAGGCGAATGGGGGAAGTATGTGAAGATGGCGTCTCTCTTTAGTGATTTACCTTTGAGCGCCGGAACAAGGCTAATACCGTCAAATGTTTGTTGCGGTTGAGCTTCGATATTTAGAAGTTCTAACAACGTTGGGTAGAAGTCGCTGCTTTGAATCACTTCAGCGCTGCGGGAGCCAGCTTCGATTTGATCCGGATAGGCAACGATCGCTGGGCCTCGGATTCCACCTTCGTACATCGTCGCTTTTCCTCCGCGCAGCGGCGCGTTGCTGGTCGCGCTGACGCCGTCGACTTCGTTGTACATGTTGCCGCCGTTGTCTGAAGCGAACACGATGATCGTGTTATCAGCGATTCCAAGGCTGTCCAAGGTATCCAGCAAGGTTCCGATCGCATCATCCATGCTTTCGATCATTGCCGCATAAGTCGGGCTGCTTTGGTGATCGTTCTGATCAATTTTCTTACGATACTTTTCGATCAGTTGCCTTTTGGCATCAAACGGCGCGTGAACACTGAACATCCAGTAATTCAAGAAAAAGGGCTCATCGCGATGCTGTTTCAAAAACGCGACGGCTTCTTCCGCCATTCGATCTTCAATGTGCTGGTCCGGAACGTCCGGGTCGTGATCAAAATCCTTAAACTTCCATGGCGCCACGTAGCTTCCCGCGGGCCCCGGGCCGTGATGGTGCGGAAGATCGACATCGAATCCATGCTCGAGCGGGGAGAATGGTTCAGATCCCAAATGCCACTTTCCAAAATGCCCGGTCGCGTAGCCGTTGTCCTTGAACATTTCGGCCAGCGTATAGTAGTCGGTCTTCAAACGCGTGACCGGTTTTGGCATCGTCGCTTTTTGATTCGCATTGGCTGACTTGGATGTTGATGCCGCCAAATTTACCTTCGGCAAGTGGCAGTTGGGCACGGTGATGCCGTGCCGCGCTGGGCTCAGACCGGTCAGGATGCTCGCGCGTGTTGGCGAACATAACGGGCTGTCCGAATATGCCTGAGTGAATGTCATCCCACGATTGGCAAGCCGCTGGATATTCGGGGTTTCATAAAGTTTCGTCGTGCCGAAGAGTGTTGTATCACTCCAGCCCAAGTCATCGGCCAAAATAAATACGACGTTGGGTTTGTTCTGAGCAACCGCGCACGACGGGATGATCGCGAGCAAAAATACAAAAAACTGTACAGCAATGCGTAAACAAAAATTTGGGCACGCACTGATCATTTCTTACTCACCCATTGCTCAATCAGCTGCGACAATTCCGAAAGTCGCTCAGGATTTTGTGCCGCCAGATTATTGCGGTCATCTGGGTCGGCTTTCAAGTCGAACAGCTGTTTTTCAGTCGGCGTGGCCGTTAGCTTGTCCCAGCCATCAATCACGACTCGGGCTTTGAGACCGTTTTGCAGATCGTCGAGTTTGTCGAGGTCGCTATCGTGCTCGTAAACATCGACAAAGACACGGTTGCGCTGCTTGAGTGACTCGGGGTCCCGCAGGTCTAGGCCTTTCATTGCCGCAGGCGCTTCAATACCGCAAGCGCTTAAGATCGTAGTCGCAATGTCGATGTTGCTGGCAAGTGTTTCGGCATCGCGAATTGGCCGGATCGTGCCTTCCTGCGTGATAAAGATCGGCGTGCGAATTCCGGCTTCCACGGGCTCACGTTTTGAGCGCACGCTGCGGTTCTTTTTTTCGGGATCTTGGACCCAGCCGTTGTCGCAGGTGTAAACGAAGATCGTGTTTTCATATTGGCCGGATTGCTTCAGGTGTTCGATAATCTGACCGATTCCCTCGTCCAACCACTGAACATTTGCCCAATATCGCGCCGTCGGTTCGTTGGGGGCGATGTCTTTGTATTTGTTGTAGAGCCGATCCGGAGCGTTGTGCGGAGCGTGCGGCAGGAAGACTCCATACCAAATGAAGAAAGGTTGTTTGTTGTCCTTGGCTTTGTCAACGAAGTCAAAAATTGGCTTCATCGTCGTGCGTCCAATGTCTAATCCTTTGTCACCGTGTCGGCCTCCGCGCATGTGATCACCATGGGTCATCGCATCGGTGAACCCGTGGTCTTTGGGATCGCCTTCCCACCATTTGCCGGTTTGCAGCGTTGCGTAGCCGTTCTGTTTCAATAGCTTTACAAACGATTGTTGATGCAGCATCGGTTCGGTCATCCGATTTCTCATTTTCAGTGAAAGCGGTCTACATTCTTTGTCGCGCCAATTGGTCCCTTGAGGCATCAGCGGGTCGTTTCCTCGTATGCGCGTTTGATGCGGGTAGAGCCCTGTCACGATGCTGGCCAGCGAGGGTCGGCAAAGTGGCGCCGTAACGTAGCCACGTTCATACAGCACGCCGGCCCCCGCCAACTGGTCGATGTTTGGCGTTTTGATGTGCGGATGGTCCATGAAGCCATAGTCCGTCCAGCTTTGATCATCGCTGAGCAAAAAGACCACGTTGGGTTGCTGCGCGAAGACACTTTTTCCGGCGAGCGAAATCACCAGCAGCACAAAACAGCAAATCTTATTTCTAGTTTTCATACTTATTTGCGTCCCTTGGGTACCCATGTGTGGGGCTGGTCCAGCATTAACGGATCATGGAAAACGGTAAGCTTATCACCTTGTCTGTCGATCCAACTTTTGAGCTCAGCAAGCAAATCTTCTTGAAGCTGTTTCAATTCCGGCTTCCCCGCAAGATTAAATAGTTCATGTTGGTCATTCTCTAAATCAAACAGCTCGAACTCCGGTCGACCATGATGCCGCGCGAGAACTTCAGCAGCAAGAGAGTCCGTTTTGGCGGCTGCTTGCCACTGCTTGAAATAGTCACCTGAAGTTTCCCGCACCAGCATGTCGATGTGCGTCGTGAAAGCAAATTCCGGATGGACGTTCCAGATCAGCTTGTATCGGTTCGATCGAACTGAACGACTCAAATAGACGTTCATCATTCGATCACCGCTGTGTGTGGTGAAAATGCGTTTGCGATGCGAGTCCGTTTCGCCGCGCAGAACCGGAGCAAAGGATCGACCGTCAAGATTTTCTGATACTTTGCCGCCACTAATGTCGATCAAAGTCGGCAGGATGTCGACCCAGCTGACCAGCGCGTTGGTCTCGGAGCCCGCTCTAATTTTTCCCGGCCAAGAAACAATCAACGGAACGTTGATACCTTCGTCGTACAAGGTCCACTTACCAAAGGGAAACTGAGCCCCATGGTCGCTGGAGAAAACGAACAGTTTGTCAGCGGACATGTGTTTGTCGGTTAACGCGCGCACTTCACCAAGGTAAGCGTCAAGGTCTTTGACTTCTTGGAGATAGCGTGATCGTTGGACGCGCGTACGTGGCGTATCAAGCAACTGTGGCGGCAGCGCCATCTCATCAGGATCGACGGTGGAGGCGCTTGGCCATGGCACATGCGGATCCGAAACGCCGATGAACAACGCAAGTGGGCGTGTGTCGGTTCTGTTTTCCAAGAATGCTTTTACTTTTGGTCGTAGTGCAGGAATGTGCTGTTCGCGATCGTGCACTTCGAAGTGATAGTCGGGCGCACTTTTGCCGTGTGCGACTTTGCCAAACGCAGCGGTTTGATAGCCAAGTTCATTCAACACTTGGGGCAGTTTCAGGATACCCGTGTGCGGATAGCTGTGATTCTCTTCGGCTCCATTTCGCGCCGGCATCAAACCGGTCAACAATGCCGCTCGACTTACCGCACAGGAAGGACTTGCGACAAAGGCTCGGTTGAAGACCATGCCTTCGGCGGCCAATTCGTCGATCGCCGGAGTCTGGATATTCGTTCCGCCATACAGCGAAAGATCTTTCGCCGACAGATCGTCCGCTAGATACAGAACAATATCCGGCAGTTGCTGCGCGAAAGAAATTTGCTGAAGGCAGCACATGGACAGCATCAAGATTGCGGCGATTGGCTTCATCAGAATCATGGTATTCACATCCTCACTCGCCTTTGAGAACTTCAAAGCCCTTACGACAGTCCCACCGCGAAAGCGATGGTTCCATACTACTTGACCTCGAAAGTGGTGGTTCCGTCAACCTTTTCAGCGACGATCCAACGATTGCCTTCCTTCGTTGCTTCGACTTTGGCTCCATTGGAAAATACGGAACTGCTGCCATCGATAACCGGAAGGTCAATTTTCGCAGACATGCCCTCGGGTAACACCAGCGACATCTCAAACGTTTCGCCCCGTTTCCAGTCTACTTCAACAGGTCCTTTCGGTGTTGGAACACGCCCACGCGCGAACTTCAAATCGCCGACGCAAGGTCGAATGATTGCCGTGTCCCAACCGGGAGATTCCGGTTGAACTCCCAGCACAAAACGCGGCAACAGGTTTGCGGGGGCGGCTCCCCATGCGTGGTTCCAATCCTGATTGGGTTTGTACTTTAGGTCCCAGGCTTCCCAAGTGATGGTGGTGCCGCTGTTGACCATGTGTTTCCAGCTGCGTTTACCGTCAGCCACGATCAAGTCAATCGCCTTTTTGTCACTTCCGTTATTGAAGAGGCCCTCCATGAAATATTGAGCCGCGTAGACGCTGCATCGCATGTCTTGATCGCTCAGCCACGCCACCACTGCGTCTCGTTTGCCATCGGGGATTAGATCAAAGGCCAGCGGAAAGAAGTTTGCGTGAATGCTGCTATGATCGGTCCCCACTCCATCGTGATAGATGCCCGTCGTTTCATCAAAGAAAGCTTCCTGAAAAGATTCGCGGGCAAGTTTGGCTCGAGCAGTAAACGCTTCCGCGTCGCTGGGCTTCCCAACCGTGGTCGCCATCTGAGCCATCTGTTCCAGCGCCGCGATGTGAAACGCATTGACGACGGTGTTAAATTCGGTGAACACAAAACCGTCGCGTTCCTTTTTGGGCCAGTCGACAATGTCGTGCCGGTTTTGGTCGAGTTCGCCGCTGCGGACGAGGCCGTTGTTGCTGCTGCGATGGATCAAGGTTTTCGACTTCAAGGATTCGTATCGCTGCTTCAGCCATTGTGTATCGCCGGAATACATCCACTGGGCATGGGCCATAAAAACCATGTGCGGTGACCATTCGGTAGGCCACGTTCCGTTCTCCATCAGCCAATCAAAACTCCGCGCCGCCATCGTGACGTCGTCGTCAGTCGTGTAATGGCTCAGCTGATTCAAATAGGCGTCCGCTTCGTAAGGAATCCGCTCGCGATCACCATCGACATAAACGCCGGCAAACGTCGTCGCTTTGAGGCTATACTTGCAGAGATCCCAGATCTTATTCAGCGTTTGGTCCGAACATTCAAACGCGCTGGCATCCTCGTTCCAAGTTTTCGAAAACGCGGCGCGGCGTCGGATCTGATCGTAAGGGAAATCCTCGTCGAGCCCTTCGATTTCAATCCAGCGAAATGGCATCACGGCGCCCCACGAATCGGGTGTTAGCACCGCGGGCGGGTTGGCGTACATCAAACCCGCCTGCTGAACCGTGCGTCCAACGATCGGCGCCGGCACAATCCAATTACCGCGTTGTTGCCCACGCTTAATCGGCGTGACTCCATATCGCACCGTTCCCGGAGGATTCTGGTCGATACGATTGCCTTTGAGTTTCTCCCCAAAGCGGACGCTGGCCGTTCCGCGTCCGGCGGGAACCGGCATTATGATATTGCCAAACGCGACCTTGCCGAAATCAATTTGTGTAACGGTGTCGCTGATCCGTTTGATCGAAACAGGCTCTTGCTCCGTTAGCGAAACGTGCTCTTGTGCAGGAACTTCCGGAAGCGTTTTGATAAACAAATTGCGAAAGCGGTACGTTTGTCCTTTTTCGCCGTGATGTTGAATTGCGATGAAGCCGCTGGCGTCGGTCGCATCGCGGAACCGAGTGGTTTGGACTCCGTTGATTTCAATCGTGATCAGGTCTTTGATGCAGGTGACGACAAAGCGATTCCAACCATTGCGATTGAGGGCATTGGCGATCGCGGGTTGTTTGAAGTGAGCTTTTGATTCCTCCTCATGGGAAAGAAATGCTTCCGGCGAACGCCCTTGGGTGCTGGGCCAGATCCAACCGCGGCGGCCTTCGTCGTAAAGCCCTCCCGACCACTTTCGGTCCGAGCCATCACATTCGGCCTGGTATCCAAAGACTTTTTTCTTTGCTTCTTCGTCAACGTGGCACCGAAACATCACGCCGGAGTTAGCTTTACCCTCTGGGAGATGGATGTCCACGCTCAGTTTGAAATCAAAGTACGTCTTTTCGGTTACCAAAAAGAATTTCTTGTCCGCGTTCAAACGAATCTCGCCATCGACAACACTTGCGTCGCCAAAGGGATACGGATTTCGCCAGCCAGAGAGATCTTTGCCATTGAAAAGTGGCTTATATCCACGGCTTAGCAGCGCGTCGAACTCCAATTGTCCGTCTTCGGCGAATTGGGGTTTTAAGATCGAAGCGGGAACAGAATCTTGATCCTGAGCGTTCACCAGCACCGTCGCAAACAGCGTCACTCCCAAAGCCAAAAGAAATCTTACCGTCATCAATGTTTGCCTTTAGGGGTCGAAAAAATCGGTCATTTTGCGGAGCTTATTCCGCGAATTGAAGATAGCAGGCTGCCAAAATAGCCAACGCCGCGTTTAGGTGCCGTTTTGCGACACGTCAGAGTCGTCTGGTGACTCCTCCACACGGTTGCCACCTGAAGAACTCGGCCACCGTCGAACTTTCTGGTTTTGAGTCGCGACCTCTCGGTAGCTGCCGGGCGTCGTACCAACTTCACGGCGAAACACTTTGCAAAGGTTTGGCAAAGAGCTGAATCCAGCGGCGTGAGCAACGTACTTGATCGGTACATGAGTTTCTCGAAGCAAACGTTTGGCCCGTTGAATTCGACAGGCGACTAATTCCTGCAACAGCGTGCGGCCGAGGTGCTTTTTGAAATGGCGTTCCAGTGTCCGGCGCGTCACACCTACATGTTTGGCGATCATGTCGACCGAAACGCGCTGATGACTATTGTTCCAAATGACCCGTAATGATTCGGCAACCAAAGGATCATCCGAACGCTCCAATTTGTCCTCCGAGTTAATTGACTCGACGGACGTCTGCGCCTGTTCCAGTGCGCTCGCGATCAACGCCATGGCATGAGCCGCCAGCATTGGCGCGTCCTGCTCGGGGCGTTTCATTACAAAGTCGATCACGTCTTGGTACTTTTCAATTGTTTTCTCCGGATGGCGCAACGTCGTCAGAGGTCGGTCTGTATTAAACAGACCGCGGCCAAGCCATTGAAACAGTAAATCACCGCCCAATGAGATCCAGTACTCGGTCCAGCCCGTGACGGGATTGGGACGATACCGATGCCACACGTCCGGGTAGAGCGTCATGATCGTGCCCTGCTTAATCTCTTGCAGGCCAGTCTCGCGCGATTCGAATTCACCGCTTCCGGCAGCGATGAACACGAACTGAAATTCGGGCAGGACTCGCCCCGCATGCCAAGAGAAGTGGTAGAGCTCGGGATGGTTTTGCTGGGGGTAGCTGGCTCCCGCGGGAACGATATCCATCCCGGCACCGGTGACGTAAAGCCCCAGCCGGTTAACGATTTCCGGCACTGGGAGATAATTGAATGTGGAACTGTCGGAATCCGTCATGGTCATCCAGCTTGAAAATGACATGATCGACAAGGACTACTCCCGTGTTGACCATCAATGGTGGCTAAACCCCCGGAGTATAGCATAACTCAGTCGTTTTCACGACAAAACAAACTGTCTGATTACGACTGCCTAGAATCCTAAAAACACTATTTAATTACGGTTATTTTCGTTAATTTTCGACCACATATTGGTCCCACCCCCCACTAGCTTCCCAATTGCGACATCTGTACAGCAGGTGGGTTTGGTTTGTTCTCAGTTGCATTGAACAACGTTAAAAGCCGTGTGCGTTCTTCCTAAAGCTGGTGTCGCAGGTTCGATTCCTGCCTGGGGTGCTTGGTTTACCGCGTTTCATAAGGAGA
>CALDEW010000507.1 GCA_937942355.1 uncultured Pirellulaceae bacterium
TTTCTAAAGCATTTGCGAGGGATTCCCAAGTTGATGGCCCCACAATGCACGCAACGGTGCTGATTCAGGCGCTAAGATCTCAGGCTCAATAGGTGAATTTAACGATTCACGAAGGATATGTTTTTTCAGAAAACACTTCTACGACTACTGTTCGTGAAATCCACTCTATCTCCAGTTGAGCACCTCGCCGCGTTGGTGCCTCCAGTGACAACTGCCAAACGCTCACTCGCCTAGATAGATAAAGTTTTCGGGCGATTTTGTTTCCATTGTTTTGAATTGCCGCGTCTGTCACATACTCAAAATCGAATACGTTAGAATAACGTTAGTACCGATACATTTTTTGCCACCTGACCGTAACGCCTCCATGCCAAAAGAACCTGAGATATTACGATGGTATCAAACTTTAAACCATTGGGTTTTCTGGCCGCCGTTTTTGGCGCTGATACTGATGGTCAGCCTGAACTTGATTGACGGAGAAGCTTTCAATGCTGTCGTCACTGGCATCAAGAACTTTATCGTCAATAAGTTTGGTTGGCTGTTTACGCTTTGTTCGATTCTGGCAGTGGCCGCGTGTAGCGTGATTGCGATGTCGCCCTTTGGGGCTGTGAGAATTGGAGGCGCCGACGCCAAGCCGCTGATGAGCCGCTGGAACTGGTTCGCGATCACCGTTTGCACCAGCGTGGCGACAGGGATCTTGTTTTGGTCCACTGCTGAACCCATTTATCACTTGTCGACCGTGCCGCCGTTTTTAAATTCTCAGCCCAACACGCCGGCAGCCGCGATTGATTCGCTGAGTGTCGTTTTTTTGCACTGGACCATTACTCCCTATTGCCTGTACGCCGTCGTTAGTTTGGCGTTCGCATTTTCGTATTACAACATGAAGCAACCCTACTCGCTGCGGTCCATGGTCTCGCCATTGTTGGGACCGGGCAACGAGGGTTGGCTGAAGAATTATTCGTGGGCTGGCAATGCGATTGACGGCATCTGTCTGTTCGCGTTGGTCGCCGGCATGTCTGCCTCTTTGGGCACGGGCATCCTTGTCATCGCCAGCGGATTGGGCGAGGTGTTTGGTCTGGAGAAAACACGGTTTTTGTGGGCGGCCATCACCATCGCCATTGTGGTAACGTTTATTATCTCCAGCGCGACGGGGCTGACCAAGGGCATCCGCATCCTGTCGGACCTGAACACAAAAGGGCTGTTTGTGCTGTGCGGCTTTGTGCTGATCGCCGGCCCGACGGTTCTGATTTTTCAAAATGGTGCGTCGGCGTTGATGAGCTACTCCTTCGATTTTCCCAAACTTAGCACGGCCGGTTTTGATCTTGCCGGCAATGAGTGGACGTCGTCATGGTCGGCATTTTACTGGGCCGTTTGGTTGGCTTGGGCACCGGTCACGGCCTGTTTCTTGGGTCGCATCAGTCTTGGGAGAACCGTGCGCGAGACGCTGGTTTTCAATTTACTACTGCCGGCGATGTTCAGCATGTTTTGGATGGCCGTCTTTTGCACGACCGCGATGAACTTGCAACTGACGGAGGCTGCTGATCTGAGCGCAGTGATCGAAGATCCTTCGCTCGGACCTGAAAATGTGACTTACGAAGTATTCAGACAACTGCCGCTCAGCTTTTTGATGACGGCGTTCTATCTGATCAGCGCCTTCATCTGTTTCGTCACTTCGGCGGACTCCAACACCACCGCGATGGCCAGCATCAGCGGACGTCACGCGTCCGAGGCTGATCCGGAGGGAGCGCTGGCGGTGAAAGTACTGTGGGGCGTCGCAGTGGGAACGGTCGCATTTGTGATGATTGCTTTTGTTGGCGGTGAAGGAAGCCAAAGCGTCGAAGGCATCAAGACAATCTCAGTGATCGGCGGATTCCCGGTCAGCATCCTGTTCATCCTTGTCGTGATCGCAATGATGCGAGTCGTGGTTCAGCACCGGCAGTTCAGCCGAGTAGATTAAAAACGCCTTGGGATGAAAGTCGCGACCTGGACAGTCAGCAATCCAAACCTTGTGTAGATTAGCCGGCGGAAAGAATTGCTATGAACGGAGCGATATCTAAAAAGTTCACAACTCCGTCTTGGTTACAATCTGCTTCTTCGAGAAAACTCTCCGTTGACAGGATTCCAATAAACGAATTGATATCCAAGAAATTCACGATGCCGTCTTGATTGACATCCCCCAAGAGAGGCTCGGGTCCTGCCGCGTCGCCCACCAAAACAAAGCTTGAGATGTTTGGGTCCGTGTTCAAGTAAAAATCGTTTCCTTGAAACAGTGTGGCCAAGTTAATGTAGTCGGGATCGCCGCCGACGAGTGCTGATGGCAACACGAATCCGAGAATTCCTTTGTAGTTCGTTTGCCCATCGTAGGGGGTAGTGCTTAATGCGTAAGGATCAATGCTGATAAATTCGTTACCGCCCAAGTCCTCGAATAAGAACAAGGGCTGGGAACCATTGACGGGTTGAGCATAGGTTAGAAAGTCGGCTGGCTGGCCCGCTGTTGCGGCTAGGACCGAGAACTCGCCATTGGCTTCCACGATCTCCCACCCCAGCACCCCGGAATCTTGTACTGAGATGATCCGTTTATCATAGGTGGCGTCGGTGACTAAGTCACGATTTGCAATCGTTGTTTCGATGTGGTCTACGTCACCCAGCACTAAGAAGTAGCGACTCTCAAACAAATCTCCCGGATCGACATCAATCTCACGGCGGAAGGTGCCCACGTTGAAGTTACGGATAGGAATGCCCAGAAAGTCACCTCCGCCGTCTCCCCACCGCCACGAGCTTTCGTTGTTTTGCCAGGGTTGGTTCAGATGCGTGTCGGTGTCTCCGAAAACGTAAGCCAAGCCGCGATCCGAACCAGAAGTTCCCTCGGCAAACGCTGCCCAACCACCGGTCGCCGCGGCGGTGACAACTTGGTTGGTCGGATTGCCAAATTCTACGATGGGTCTGTTGGTAAAACCGCCGCCGGGATTGGAAACTAACATGTTGTCGAAGACGGTTTTTCGAACGCCGCCCCAAGGCAGGTTGTGAAAGTCCACGGTGTCGCTGCCGAAGTTATAGATTGAGTGAGTGATTTCAATGACGCCGTCGCCCAAGTCTCTGGTCCGTTGATAGTGAAGCAGTCTTCCGGGGCGCTGTGGAACGGCTTCGGCGTCCGCTTGCACGGCAAGGCACAGTGTTGAGTCCGCGTTTGTTTCGACCGAACCGCTGGACAGCAGCGGAGAGAATGTCGGTTGCGTAACGTTGTTGGAATCCACGTAGTAGCCGGACTGGTGATAGAACACCGCTTCGCCTCCTGCCGCGCGTGGCGACGTGTTGACAGAGACGCATTGGAAGACCTCATCGTTGAAGGGACGCCGAAAAGATTGTGGCGGAACGATTTCGCCAACCTCACTTCGGATAGAGTAAATCTGTCCGCCTTGACCAACTCGAATCTCCCAATCCCGGTTGGCGGGGCCGCTGTTGAGGTTTGTTTTCAGCGCGGCATGGTAAACATCATTTTCATCGACGCCAAATCCAAAGAGCGATCCCGATAAGTCGAGCTCGGTGGTGCTGGTGAAAGTAGAATTGCCTACATGGGTGACGTTGCTATCGGAAAAGACAGTCAACAGGTTGCTGTTTTGAAACGCCATCACGCTGTCACTGGTGACAACGCAACCAACGATCAGAAACAAGGCCAAACTTGCGTGACGTAATGTGGGGAGAGCTGGTTCAAAGATTCGCATGAGGGAAAACCTGGCGAGATGTAAAAGAGGACTAAGTGCAAATACAGCCGTCTTAAATCTAGAGCCAGGATTTGGCGAGACGTAAAGCACACTGTTGGCAAAAAGAGGAAGGGCGTCGAAGACGACAGAAAAGATCCTGCAATATGCATTATCGGCATTGATTCGGATGGCCTTGAGAACCGAGCCGGCTTCTCTTTATGCCTTTCAACTGCTGTCGAAGCCAGCGGTTGTCAAAATCCCGCAATGGCTCTGTTGATGACAAAGTTGACGCCGCGGTTGAGGAGGTTGTTGGTAAAGATATTGCCAACATTCCGGCCGAACTGTCCCAAATCTTGTTGGGTCCGCTGCATATTCGGTAGTACGGGTTGTTGATATCCGCCCAGAACTGGTTGTTGATATTGCCCGCCTGCGCGACAGCCCGCTGCAGTCAGCGCTAGAATAGACAATCCAACAAACAAAAAAATGTTGCGCTTCATGGCTTGGCCTCTCAAAAATCGGTGGGGAAGGAGGACGGGTAGTTTAAAGAATTCGCAGAATCAGCAAAATAGAATTTCGGAGGGGAAAGTGGGGGTACTTGTTCGTTTGCAAAATTTACAAGTGTCAATGGAAGGTAGGTGTCAAATCCGACGCTGGATCGGCAAGCGTGCCTACGCAAAAGAGGCAAAGGAAAACGAGAAAAGCCGTATCGTCAACACCTAGCGTGTTTCATCGATACGGCTTTATAGGTAGGCCAGGCAGGACTCGAACCCGCGACAAAGGGATTATGAGTCCCCTGCTCTAACCAACTGAGCTACTGGCCCGCATGTAATTTGCAGACCTACAATATAAAATAAAGTTCGCTCAAAAACTACCGATCTGTTCGGTGATTCGTCACGCAAACTCCATTGTGCAACTTACCCATGCCCGATCCCGATATAAACGTTACAAAATACAATCGTAAAGCGTGGGATCACGTGGCCGATCAAGGCGACGCGCTTTACCATGGGATGACGCCCGAGCAGATTCAAGACGCAAAAGCGGGGAAGTGGCGGATTCGCGTGACGCCGACCGTCGCGGTGCCGCAGGAATGGATCCTCCCCGTAGCCGGCAAAAAAGTACTGTGCTTGGCTGCCGGCGGCGGGCAACAAGCGCCCATTCTGGCCGCGATCGGTGCTGATGTGACCGTGGCAGACCTGAGCGCAAAACAGTTGCAGCGCGATGTTGAGATCGCCCAGCGGGAAGGACTCACGATCAATACGATCGTCGCCGACATGGCGTCTATGCCCCAGATTCCTGATAGCTCTTTCGATCTTGTGATCAATCCCTGCAGTGTGATTTTTTGTCCTGACGTGCGACCGGTCTGGGCGGAAGCTCACCGGGTGCTCAAACCGGGCGGGAAATTTATCACTGGGTTCATCAATCCGATTTACTATCTATTTGACGCGGCGAAAATGGATAAAGGAAAACTGAAAGCCCGCAATAAAATTCCTTACTCGGATCTTCAACTGAGCCCAGAGAAACGCGCCAAGCTGATCGGCCCGGATCGACCGCTGGAGTTTGGTCATTCGTTGGCGGACCTGATCGCGGGGCAGCTGGACGCTGGTTTTCAAATCACTGGGTTCTACGAAGATCGCTGGGGCGATGACGACCGGTTGAGTGAACTGATCGATGTTTTTATCGCGACTAGGGCGGTTAAGATCGCTGAGAGAACGTAGTGGATCTTGTTAAAGATCCCCAGCGCGGCGTTTTCGTGCGCCGATCTCTCGCTCGGCTAACGATTTTTGACAAAATCCACTACGGCGGTTTGGAATGCTGAGCAAACCTCGAGCATCTACTAATCGGTGATGTGCACCATCGCTTTGAGCACTTTCGACGCCGGGTCGAGGAATGTGGGG
>CALDEW010000508.1 GCA_937942355.1 uncultured Pirellulaceae bacterium
GGAGGATGGCATTTCCCAATACCGGCGGGCACTTTCAGACGAATGAGCTTGACCCCTACGGTACTTTTTACCCGGGCGTTCAAGCCGGTAGTTGGGTCTATCAACTGCTGCCATATATGGATCAGGATGCGGCGTTTCAAAAGCGACGCGCGATCGGGTACTTTGGCGATTCCTCAACCGAAGGGATCATGACTTACAATTTCCCACTGTTAAGTTGTTCCTCGCGCAGTTCACGCACTTGGCTGGGGCCCAACCCGAGCGATGGAGGAGGCGAACTTCAAGTCTACTCTTGTGATTTTGCCAGCATGGCAGGGCCAACCCCTAGAACTTTGGCCACATCTGTCGGACCGCTTCCGGTTACCAAAGCCAATTTTGTTCCTGTCACGCCACGCCTTCTACAGGGAATCGGATCAACCCATCCGACGCTGATCAATGTTACGCTCGCGGACGGGTCGACACATTCGTTGCCTTTTGAAGTTAGTTTAGAGACGCTTCGGGACCTGACCGATCGTCGAGACGGCAACTCGATCTTCATCAACGATCTGACGATCTGTAGTGAAAAAGGTAGCTACTGTCGCCAGACAGTGGATTCTTCAGTTGACATCTCCCACACGCTCTGGCGAGCGTGGCTTCTCATTGCAATTACCCCTTTTCAATCGCGCGCTTCATCGCGGTTCCGAGATCGCCCGGGCTTTGAGCGACTTCGATATTGGCAGCTTCCATCGCAGCCATCTTCTCAATAGCCGTTCCTTTGCCACCGCTGATGATCGCGCCCGCGTGTCCCATACGTTTTCCTGGAGGCGCCGTTCTGCCGGCGATAAACCCCGCGACAGGCTTGGTGATGTTCTCTTTCACGTAAGCGGCTGCTTCCTCTTCAGCTGAGCCCCCGATTTCACCGATCATCAAGATGGCTTCGGTTTCGTCATCGTCCTGGAACATCTGCAAAACGTCGATGAATGAAGTTCCGACGATCGGGTCTCCGCCGAGCCCGACGCAGGTTGTCTGGCCCAATCCGAGACTGGAAGTTTGCCAAACTGCTTCATAAGTCAGCGTACCCGAGCGGCTCATGATGCCGACCTTGCCTTTTTGATGAATGTAGCCGGGCATGATACCGATCTTGCATTCTTCAGCCGTGATCACACCAGGGCAGTTAGGCCCCACCAGCACAACGCCCGCTTCTTTGGACGCTTGGTACACACGCACCATATCCAAGACAGGAATGCCTTCAGTGATTGCACAGATGACGGGAATTTTGGCGGAAATCGCTTCGAGAATCGCGTCCGCTGCAAACGGCGGCGGGACAAAGATCATCGTTGCGTCGGCACCTGTTTGCTCAACGGCTTCCTCCACGGTGTCGAACACAGGCAGACCCGATACCGTCTGGCCACCTTTGCCGGGCGTTACCCCGCCGACCATTTTGGTACCGTACTCCAGACACCCCTTGGTGTGAAATTCACCCACGCTGCCAGTGATACCTTGGCAGATTACTTTTGTATCCTTGTTGATGAGGATGCTCATTGATTGTTCCGGTATTTTGTTTTATTGATTTGTTTTGATGATTTGTGTATTGGGTTCTACGTTATGACGCAGATCATTCTCAGCAGCCTCAACGTCACCGGGCTGCTTCAAACGATGACAAGCGTTAGGCAGATAACGTCGCGACAACTTTTTCAGCCGCGTCGTCAATGTCAGTCGCCGTGATAAGATCGACGTCGGACTCTTCCAGGATCTTGCGACCCTGTTCGACTTCAGTGCCTTCCAATCGAACCACCAAAGGTACAGTGAATCCAACCGATTTCGCCGCCGTGACGACAGCTTCGGCGATCGTCGAACACTTCATGATGCCGCCGAAAATATTGACGAGGACCGCTTTCACGTTCTCGTCAGAGAGAATGATGCGAAAGGCTTCGGTAACCTGTTCGGCATTGGCTCCACCACCAACGTCCAGGAAGTTTGCAGGTTCGCCACCATGAAGCTTAATAATGTCCATGGTGCTCATCGCCAAACCAGCTCCGTTGACCAAGCAACCAATGTTGCCATCCAACTTCACGTAGCTCAGCCCCGCGTCAGCCGCTCTGACTTCGGAATCCTCTTCTTCGCTGAGATCACGCATCTCGGCGATGTCTTTGTGGCGGTACAAAGCATTGGAATCGAAATTGATCTTGGAGTCCAATGCGACCAACTCGCCCGATTTGGTGACAACCAATGGGTTGATCTCCAACAGGCTGCAGTCGGTATCAACGTACATACGGCAAAGTGCTTTGATGAATTTGTCCGCTGCGAAAACAGATTTCCCAGTGATGCCAAGCTTCTTACAAAGCGTACGAACTTGATAGCTTTCAATTCCTTGAGCCGGATCGAAATGCTCTTTGAAGATCTTCTCGGGTGTCTCGTGAGCCACTTTCTCGATCTCGACGCCGCCTTCTTGCGAGCACATCACCACTGGTTTTTGCTCGGCGCGATCTAAAACGATGCCCAGATAAAGTTCGCGATCAATGTCGCAACCGGCTTCGATAATGACTTGGTTGACCTTCTTGCCTTCGGGGCCGGTTTGGATCGTCACCAGCCGATTGCCAAGCATCGCTTTGGCGGCTTGTTCGGCCTCTTCGGCGGATTTAACCAGCTGAACCCCTCGTTGAGATTCGTCTTCAATAAATGTCCCCTTGCCTCGGCCGCCGGCATGGATCTGAGCTTTTACCACCGCAACCGGGCCCCCTAAATCGGTAAATGCCTGCTTGGCGAGTTCCGGCGAAGTCGCCACTCGATTTTCAAGCACGTTGACGCCAAAACGGCTGAATAGCTGTTTTCCTTGATATTCGTGTATTTTCATCAGCTTCTTTGATTAGAGCGGTTGTTAGGGTCGAATCGGATTCCGATTATACCGATGGTCTGAAGAGAACCTCAAGGGCACAGATGCTCCGGCGGAGGGTAATTAAATCCCCCAAGTATTTACTTTAACGGCGATTAATACTTTGACCTTCCTTCATCCACAAGGTATTATTTCCACGCTTGAACTGATCAAGCTTTTCCCTCCAACCGCCACTAATTGCAACTCAAAGCGAACTTAACTCTCGTTAACGTCAAGTAGTGGCAAACTCCTCCCGATAAAAGACCCTGTCTACATCCAAAAATAGTCAAGGTTCGAAATCAATTCAGACGTTTATCCCTCCTTCCTAACGTTTCCAATCAAATGAATTATTCTTCCAAGTTTTCTGGCGTTGAAAACGCTAATTCCAATTCGGTCAGTGCCGCCGTTCCTCTCCAGCCCTTAACGGTCCGCCCTTCCGAAGACATTGCGCCGGCAGAGCAATTTGCGACGGACGAACATCGCCGCAGCGACGACCGCCTGCCTGTCATGATCCACACCGGAGATGTCGTAGTCATTGATGGCAACCACGGCAATGACTACATCGACTTACGCGGTTTCAGTGTGGACGATGCTTTGTTCCACGGCGATACGATCGAGATCAACAAAGGCACAGAAAACCATTTTGTGATCAAATTCAAAAACGTACGCGAAGCCCTCTTCGCCGGCGACGTCACCGTCGACCTGTAAACGGTCTGAATCAACGTAGAAAAACGGCTCGTCTTCCAATCGGATTGAGGAACACTAATCCTCGCTGATCGACACTAATTTTTCATCCCCAAATGCATACACCGCCCGGTCTGGAATTAGTGATGATTGGTGTCAATTAGTGTCCCCAAAATTGATCTGCTTTTCCGACTCAGCCAGTTGCTCCATGATTTCGTCGAAAGTCGGAGGTTCCGATAGATACATGTCGCGCATCGCTTGATAATCTCGCCGTAACGCATCCACACGCGCGTCTGCAGGAACC
>CALDEW010000509.1 GCA_937942355.1 uncultured Pirellulaceae bacterium
CACCCCTGGGACTACAGTGATTTTACGAATCGGTACGTCAGTGCATCGAGCACCCTGCGAACGTCGATGAGGGATAATCCTTACCTAAAAGTGTTTGCGGCGTGTGGCTATTACGATTTAGCAACGCCCGGATTCGCGCTCGAGCATACGCGCGACCATCTGAATTTGACTCCCGAGCTGCGTCGTAATTTTACGACGGAATATTATGAGGGCGGCCACATGATGTACGTTCATGAACCGTCGCTGAAAAAGCTGAGGGGCGACCTGTTAAAGTTCTACAAATCAGCGCTGGAAGCGCAGGTCGAACCCAGCGAGTAGATACCCTGCGTAGGAGAAGCGTATCCCGTTGGTTGGTGCGCGACTAATCTCAATTCCACACAGAGTCAGGTGTCGCGCTGCATAGCGCTGCTTCCGTTCGGGCTTGCCCCGGCGGAGCACACAAGTGGAAGCTACATAGACTAAAATGCATATCCTGATCTTGGATCTCCGTTTCGGGTTTATCCCGGCGGAATCGGCGAATCGAACCCTCGGCGATACGACATGGAACCTCTCTATACCGTGCACAACACTCGCGCTGCCTACCAGTTGAATTGGTCTCTCTCCTTGTTTGGTAAAGTTGCCTTTCCAAAATCAAGCATCTGGCTGAACAGTTTAAAATCTGCAACTGAGCCTGACGGTGTGCGAATTCTCAATTGCTCGGCGCGAGATGCAAACGTTATCCAATTTCTGATAAGTACCCAGCCGGATAAATCTCCTTCAAACATTGTACGAAGCGTGAAAGGTCGATTGCAGTACTTGATTCGTGGCAGGATTTCCAAAGCATTCCGACGCAACTATCACATCCAAAGTGTTGGCGAAGCGAACACTGATGTGCTTGGGGATTATGTCCAAAGACAAACCAGAAAACATCCAATGGTTGACCCAAGCGTTCAGGCTTTGCTTGAATCCGTTCAATTTCACGACAGTACCGTTGATTTGGCAAAACCACGGATCGGCACATACGGGCAATACCTAAATTCAATGCATCTTGTTTTTGAAAACGCGCATGGTTGGAACGAGACTCGCGCGAATCAGTTAGAGCAAGTCCGTAGCATCGTTGTTGGCTCGGCGCGAAAAAAATCATGGCAACTTTCACGCATCGGACTGCTTGCCAACCATATTCACATATTGCTCGGCGCAGCAGTGACGGAGTCGCCAGAATCGGTGACGATTGCGCTAATGAACAATATTGCTTATGTTTACGAGATGAGCCCAATTCTGAAGTTCAGCTACTACGCGGGAACATTTGGAGGCTACGACCGCGGCGCGGTCAGGCAGCACCCGTCGTGAAACGCAATCATTTTTCATCGGTTGGTGATTTGGTTCGCCGATTCCGCCGGGACAAGCCCAGACGGAGATCTTCAATCGTGTGTTGGTTGGGGTAGCTGGCCACTTGGGCGCTCCGCCGGGGCAAGCCCGAAGGAAGCTGAAAGTCTGGCGATCTATTTGATTGAGGGTCTGCCGAATCACTCCGGCACACAGAAGTTCATCTTTATTCCGACACGGCACCACCAACGCGGAGCTGTTCGCGCTGCAGTTCTCTCTGACCTTGACCGCTCGCAATTTAGCGGAGAGCCTGACGCCTCATCGTTTTCACGAGTTTCGGCGTCAACAAGCAACAATCTATTGAACCTGTCCTTGTTTTCGTTCTTTAGTGCCATCCGGTCGACGTGACTGAAGCAGTTTGTATTCCGTCCTTCATGCGATTGGCGTTTCACGTCGAAGCTTCGAAGCACCTTTTCAAATGAGCCGATGGTGTGGTTTCAGGGGCCGCAGTAGTGCATTGTAATTTGCCCTCGTTCTATCACAAACTCAAAAAAAAGAGGTCTTCCAAGGGGACTAGGCTTGCAAGAAGACCTCCCAATTAGCACGTCGGCAAAACTGCGTTCAGGAATTTCGCATTCTTGGAGAAAATATTTCGAACTGCAACTGTTCCAAAACTTCCACCCAGTCTTCTGCACATAGATGCCACCTGAAGGATAATCCGGTGTCTTTTTGTGTTCGAACGAACAGCCAACACACTTAACCATGTTGTTCACGCGTGTGTAGTCTCCACTTCTTATTGAGCTGCGAAGCTTCTCAAGGGTACGCGTTGGCCACGTCACCCATACAATACTGAAAGCCAGAACGACGGGCAGTATTAGAAGTTTACGCATTGAGAAGCGAAATCGCATGTCAGTATGCTGTGAAATGTTTTAAGAGGCTGCGAATTGCTCATTCTAACGTAATCCAGAACCTGCGTCGGTTTCATCGTCCGACGGCGGTTACACTTAAGTGTGGGGCTGACACTCAGTGATGATCGCGCGGTTCGAAAAACACCCCAAACCCCGAAAGGGTATCGCCGATTGATTGTGACTTATTTTTTTCCCATGCGGTTAATCTTTTCCTGCAGCCACATCTTGGCGACGCCTTTCCCTGCCGTTTTGAGCTGGTCCCAGACGTTTTCGCCCCAGCCTTCATCAATCGCTTTCTCAAACGCTTGGAGGATGGCGACTGACTTTCCTTCCTCCAATTGAGATAAGAGAATTGGCATCAACTGTTCCGTAACGCCCCATCGCCGATTTGGATCTTCGGCGCTGCAAACGGCTACCGCACCTACGATAGAAGTGCCGAAGACTTCCTTGGCATAGTCGATGGCTTGGGCAATGTTTTCTGCTTTGGGCGATTTTGGATTTTCCAAATCGTATGGCGGCGACCACTCGCGCAATGGCGACAGCAAATCAATGTGGGTCAGCACAGCGATGATTGGTGGCGGTTTTAGGTTGGGCGATTTTGCCAATCGGTCTGAGATCTTACTCAGCGTCTCAACGTCGGCAGCTCGTGCCGGGCTATGAGCATCAATTGCAAGCAGAATCATGTCGGATTCTAGAAGCGCCGTTTCAATTTCTGCTAGTTGCGACGCGCTGGCACCTGACTCCCCGTATCCGGGGCTGTCCAACAAAACAAATTGCGTTTCGCGCTGTGAATCGGACTGTTCGATCGGTAACGAATACCGCTTGATCAGTTTTGTCTGCGGAAGAATATCAATGGCTGCTTCGACATCTGAGACGATGCAATTGACCAAGCTGGATTTGCCCGCGGAGACTTGGCCAATTAAGCCAATCGTTACGGTGTTGGATTTGCTGTCCCGGATTTTTTGGATCGAGCGATCAGAAGCCTCGAACGAAGACCGATATTCGTCAGCACCGCCACGCAGGCGCCCGCTGTTCATTTCGATTAGATAGAAACCGACTTGGCGGATGAACCTGAGATAGATCGTCGCCAGAAGTTCGGATTGAATGCCGCTGCTGACTTTGTCGATCGTGCCGCGCGACACACCGTACCGCGCGATGTTTAGCGGATTGATAAGAATCGAACCGGCCCAGACAGAATTGCGAATCCGATTGGCCCACTTCGGAGTTTTTCCAAAGGATCGCCATTGTTTAACTGTTAGCAAGCGACTGCCCGGTAGCGAATTTAAGACGATCTGCTCCAAATCATCCGCGACCAGTCGCACCGCGGCCGCCAGTTCTGGAACGGTTAATGATGAAAACGGATCGGCGGCGTCGGGATGATAGTAGTTGGCCAGTTCGTTGGATAGTTCTTGGAACTGATCGATGTAGAATTGAGCGCTGGTTAATTGCGTCGGCGTCATCGAATCGACTCGTTCTTGATACCGGAGGACAATTTCGGCCGCTTCTTGATCGCGCGGCGTCCAGTGTTTGGCCGCAGGTGCCGCAGCATCCGGTTTGGATTGGGCTGGCCAAAGCTTCACCAAAAGAAATGACAGCGCCCAACCTAAAGGCAAAATCCACCACAACCAAATCAAGAGGTTTGTCTTCCACAGCGCGTAGGCACCGAAGACGATGTATAGGGTGACCGGGACCGCGGTCAGCGCGATCAGCACCCACAAACGCAGGTTGACTAACTTGATTCGTTTTCTTTGGACCGTTTCCAAAGTGATTCTCCGCGTTTGAGTTGTTGGGCGTAGACTTCTTTAAGCTCTTCGCTGGTGGGGACATGTCCTTGGCCGATTTTCATAAAATACCAGTTCCACGCCCAACCCGAAGCATAGGTGATCGCGAAAGTCGCCGCCGAATTGACGGCGCTGCCGACCCAAGGGATAAATTTTAACGTCCCGCGGATCCCCATGCGGACGGCAATGCGGCTTCCCAACGAGGCGGACACTCTGGAGATGGTTTGGGCGTCCAGTTTTTGCCCGTTCATTTCGGCCAGTTTATACGCTAATCGCGATTGGATGCCCAACACCAGCGGAATGTCGACCCAGGGGACGGGAACCACGGCGGCGGAAGCTGCCAGTAGGCAGTGCGCCATGATCACTGGCGCGACGCGCGATTGTTGAGCTTCGGTGAGTAACTGGTTGAGATCTTCGATTTGCAAGATTGCTTGTCGGTAAGCCTCGGGCAACAGTTCGATGATCGCCGATTTCAGTCTCTCTCCACCGAATTCGGTTTCCTCAAAGCCTTCCTCGGGTTTCGTTAAGTCGATGGCTGTCCAATAGTCGAACAGGCCCTCAAATTTTTTGAACTTCTCGTTCAACAATCGCGCGAAGTCGGTTGTAAAGACTTCTGAAAG
>CALDEW010000510.1 GCA_937942355.1 uncultured Pirellulaceae bacterium
ACGAAAGGTACAAAATTCAAGCGTTCAACGCACTACCAATCCAAATTCCGTGAACGGTTACAGTGAAACCAATCAAACTTGCGAAATCAAAAATTCGAAACGAAAACGTCGGCCTCGCCAAACCCCTCGCCATGCGCGCGAATCTAAGCGATAAAACCGCTTCGCGGATCACTTATTTAAGGACTAGTAGTGGATGAGGCAACGAGTCCTGCATCTGCATTCAACATCGCCGTTGGGCTTGTGGGATCTAATTACCCGCAGGACTCGTCGCCTCGTCCACTACGACGAGACCAAAAACCGCAGGCGATGCTCAGGTCAAACGGAGTACGTTCAGCACTCGTTTGTTGGCCAGCGTTTCGCGGATTGCCGAGTGACCGCTGAACAAAAACTCATGTATTTTGACATTTTCACTGCCCTTGATCGCGACGGCTACTACGTAGTTCGACTCACCTGCCGCTACGATGGCCTCGTTTCGTTCAATCGGGCCGATCGCGACGCCAACATCCGATCCAGCGCGATGCAAAATTTCGACGGCGCGATGTGACACGTCTTCGGATTCGAAATCAGCGATCTCGGCGGCATCCAAAGGCGCTGCCGATTTTTTCAATAGCACTCCGGGAGCTCCCTGCATTCCTGCATCGGTGATCGCAATCGTCTTTCCTGATTCAACGTATCGCGCTGCAACCACCGACTCTAACGTTTCGTCGTTGAATCCAAAGACAAGCTCCCCCAAACACTCGTCAATCGTCGCCAGCGTTGAAGCCATTTTCTTCAAGCAATCCTCAACGGAATCGGCCCTCGTCGTCAGCCGCAACGAAATCGTGCCTTGGCTGGCAGTGATACCGACTTGAGGATCGCGCCCGCGTTTCACCAGATCCGGCAGCAGCGATTCAATGTGGCTTTCTCCCGAGCCAAAACATCGCACGACATGGTGATGAATAACCTGCGTCTCACCTGTGATCCCTTTTAAGCGCTGCTGCAACGTCTGAGCGAACATTTGTTTCATTTCTGCCGGCACACCCGGCAAACAGAACACGATCGTCTCGCGTTCAGGACCGCGATACCGCAATTCGATTCCGGGCGCAGTACCTTCGGGATTGGGCACGACTACTGAACCGGCAGGGAAGTGAGCCTGGATTTCGTTCGAGGGTGTCATCGTGCGGCCTCGCCGCGCGAAAAACGCTTTTAAATGCTCCACCTGATCGGCGTGAAGTTTAAGCTCCACTCCAGCCGCTTTGGCCAACGCCTGACGAGTAAGATCGTCGGCAGTGGGACCAAGCCCTCCTGTCGTGATGACGACGTCGGCGCGCGTAAAAGCATGTTTGAACACATCAACGTTAGCATTCATATCATCGCCGACGGTGCTGTGATAGAGAACAACAATTCCGAGGTCGCCTAACTGTTGAGCCAACCATTGGGAGTTGGTGTCCAAACGGAAGCCGCTGGTCAGTTCGTCTCCGATGGCGATAATTTCCGCGATGATAGATGATGACATAAATGTTTAATATTTTTGAGAGATCAAGGTTTTGAACCAGCGCATTTCTTTGGCGATACCTTCGTTCAAGGAACCGGCGAAAATCCTCTCCGGTAACACGGGCCAAGCGTAGGTTTCGACTTCGAAATGATTGGCGGCGACATTATGTTTAACCATCGCTTGCAGACAATCTTCGATACAACGCTGCGTCGTTCCGATCACCTCGGAACCTTCGTAAAAAATAGGCACGTGAAAGTGGACTCGCCACACACCGGTGTCACCTTCGGCTGCCAAAGCGTCGGGAAGATCAACAAAAAACCTACGCTCGCCGTCGCCACGCTGGACGCTGGTTTGATGAAGGTATTTCGGCTCGTTGAAACTGATTAATTGCTTCCGAGCCTCCCTCTTCCCGACCGCGTCGAGCCTATCGAAGTCCACCTCGACGGCTGATGACACTTGCACTTTGCCTATTTGGATTCCGGCGTTGGAATACGCGGCAATCGCTTCGTCTTGCGATTCAAACATGACCGCGGAATGACAAATGTCGTGACAAACGCCGATGTGATTTTGAATCAATGCTTGGCCGCTTGGAAAGAGATAACGCTCAAAAAATTTTACCACGTCTCCGCAGCAATCCAGCACACATCCGGGCTCGGGTTCGATACAAATGACATGACGTCGGCCGGTTTGCTGATACCGTTGGTCGAGTTCCATCGCGCATGTCGTCAAATTTTCGGCACACCGCTTAAAGTACTCGTCCGGTGGCAATCCGTCTTTCCATCGGTCTGTGGGCCAACCCAAGGGCAAAGTTGAGATCGTGGATACTGCTGCAAGCGGCAATAAATCATGATGAAGATCAGCCAGTTGAAGCGTATACGCCAATCGTTGTGGGGTTGACCAATCCGGCGAGTAAACGGACCGCTTGACGACGCTCTGGTGAAAATCGCCAAAGGGAAATCCGTTGATCGTAAATGGAACCAGCTGATTTTGATCCAACACTTCCTTGAGACGCGATAAGGACTGGGTATCCTGCAATTCCTCCAGCGCCGTCGCACTGGTCCAAAGCCCAAACGACATCGGCTGATCCATCGCCAACAGCCCCTTCACGGCGGCGGTATGCTGCTGCAAGTTTTCTATCAGCTGATCAACGGAAACCGCTGGATGAACGTTGCCGCAATATCCGATTTCAGGTTTCTTTTTCACTTTGCAGGTGGGTTCTCTTTGATTCGTTTGGGATAGGCTGCGACGGCCAATGTAATCCAACCAGCGATCATGGAAGCACCGCCAATAGGCACAAACGCTCCGAGGATTCGGATATCGGTATAGGAATAAACATACAGCAACCCAGAAAAAATCGAGATCCCGATAACCAGAAGCCACGCCGCGATTTTGATCAGCTTCGGCTTGGACGACGGTGTCAGGCCAACCAGAATCAGTCCGATGGCATGGATGATATGGTAATGAGATGCCGTCCTCCACACTTCCATCCGGCGAGCCCCGTTTTCAAACTGAGCCAGATAATCCTCCATTGCATGCGCGCCGAACGCGCCCATCACGACCGCGGCGGCAGCCAAGACGGCTCCCACAGCAATCCATCGACCGTCTGTCTTCAAATTTGTAGATGCAATTGGATTCATGGTTTGTCAAAATAGTCTATAAAAGAAACGTCTACGATAGTGTAGCAAGGACCGCCGGACCTATGAACGATACCGCGCGGCAAAATAATCCTCCATCCCATGTTCGGAGAATGCCATGAAAAGATACTCCTCACAAGATCGCCGCCAGTTTTTATCGCTGGCCGCGAAATCAACCGCCTTCGCCGCGCTGGCAGCTTCGATGCAGCGCCGGTTGTATGCCGAAGATCAGGCCAGCGGCGGTGGTGTCAGACATTCTGTTTGCAAATGGTGCTACCGAGACAATTCGATTGAAGAAATTGCAGTTGCCGGCAAAGCGTTCGGGCTGTCCTCGATCGAACTGCTGGATCCCACTCAGGTCAAAGAGGCTCAGGCCAACGGATTGACGTGCGCGATCGTCACTGCACCAAAGGGCGAGACAGACAAGGGCGTTAAAGTCGGCGGGATATCGAACGCTTTCAACCGTAAGGAACATCACGACACATTGGTCGAAGTTTATTCCAAGCGTATCGAGGAAAGTGCTGCCTTGGGGATGAAGAACATTATTTGTTTCTCCGGTAATCGCAAAGGGATGGACGATGAAGAAGGCCTTCAGAATTGTGCAGAGGGAATTAAACGCGTGTTGCCTATCGCCGAAAAACACAACATGACGATCACGTTGGAACTACTGAACGGTTTCGACCATCAAGATTACATGGGAGATTCCACGAAGTGGGGAACAAAGTTAGTCGATACGATTGGATCGGAGAGCTTCAAGATTCTCTACGACATTTACCACATGCAAATTATGGAAGGCAATGTCATCAAGACGATCCGCGACAATCATCAG
>CALDEW010000511.1 GCA_937942355.1 uncultured Pirellulaceae bacterium
GGTCATGTTGAATAACTTTGAACCCTTGTCCGTCCAAACACCCGCCGACAAACCGTACGGCGTGTTGTTCGCTTTCTTTATGACTTCGGCGACGGTTCGAAACGTTTGCACCGCCAGCACTGGGCCAAATATTTCTTCTTGTGCGATTCGGTTCGATTGAGCCACCCCCGTGAACAAACACGGTGGGCACCAAAACCCCTTCTCAGGTAAGTCGGAATCCAGTTGGTAGAAGTCCGCGCCTTCGTCTTTGCCGATCTCAATATACTCGTTAATGCGTTGCAATTGTTTATGACTGTTGATCGCACCGACATCCGTGTTCTTATCCATGGGATCGCCGACGTTCAGCGTGTTGATGCGGTGTTTGAGTTTTCGCATGACTTCTTCGAAGACGGACTCTTGCACGAACAGCCGACTGCCGGCACAGCAAACGTGGCCTTGGTTGAAGTAGATGCCGTTGATAATACCTTCGACCGCTTGGTCGATCGGTGCGTCATCGAAAACGATGTTTGCCGCTTTTCCACCAAGTTCCAGCGTGCAACTTTTCTCGGTGGTCGAGATTGCTTTTTGGATTCCTTTGCCGACCGCGGTTGAACCGGTGAAAGCGACCTTATCGACGTCAGGGTGGTTTACAATCGCTGCGCCTACCGGGCCGTGTCCTGTGACGATGTTCACAACGCCCGGCGGAAGTCCCGCCTGTTGAATGATCTCGCACAGTTTCAGCGCCGTCAGCGAAGTTGTTTCGGCCGGTTTGAGAACGACCGTGTTTCCGCAGGCCAATGCCGGCGCGATTTTCCATGCCGCCATCAATAAAGGAAAGTTCCAAGGGATGATCTGACCGGCAACCCCTAACGGTTTGGGCGTCCGGTTGGGGAAGGCGTACGGAAGCTTATCCGCCCAGCCTGCGTAGTAGAAGAAATGAGCGGCGGCCAAAGGGATGTCGATGTCGCGCGACTCGCGAATCGGTTTGCCACCGTCAAGTGTTTCGATGACCGCCAATTCCCGTGCTTTTTCCTGGATCAGCCGGGCGATGCGGTAGATGTACTTGCCACGATCGGCCGGTGATGTCTTCGACCACACTTTCTGGTACGCCGTCCGCGCTGCCTTGACTGCCTTATCAACATCGGCGTCGGTGGCTTCGGTGATTTGAGCGATCGTTTCTTCGGTGGCGGGGTTGATGGTGTCAAACATCCCGCCGCCTTCAGATTCGACAAATTCGCCGTCGATGAACAGACCGTAGGATGACTGAAGCGACACGTGATCGGTACTTTCTGGTGCGGGATCAAGCTTCCAGAGGCTGGTTTTCATTTTGTTCATGATGTTTGTTTGGAGTTGCTTTTTGGTCACGACTCGGAGAGTCGTTTTACGTAACTCGACTCTCCGAGTCGAGAGTTCAGCGCCGGTGAACGTCTTTAATCAATCGAAAAGTAATCCGCTGACTGATAGGCGCCGGTGTTTTGCTTGACGATCTGCATCAGCACATCGTTGGCCAAACTGCTTGCACCGAAGCGGAACCAATGATTGTCCAGCCAAGCGTCGCCCAAGGTTTCCTGTACCATGATCAGATACTGAAGCGCCAGTTTCGCTTTGGAGATTCCTCCGGCGGGCTTCATGCCCACCATTTCTCCGGTCTTGAAGTAGTGATCGCGAATCGCTTCCAGCATCACCAGCGTCACCGGCATCGTCGCGGCGGGCTTGATCTTCCCGGTCGAAGTCTTAATAAAGTCACCACCGGCAGCGATCGCAATGTCACTGGCCTTGCGCACACTGTCAAATGTACCCAGTTCGCCCGTCTCCAAGATGACCTTCAACCTGGCCAGCCCGCAAGCGTTTTTCACTTCTGCGATTTCGTCATGCACATAACCGAATTCGCCCGCGTGGAATTTGCCTCGTGAAATCACCATGTCGATCTCGTCGGCGCCTTGATCGACGGCCATGCGGACATCGTCGAGCTTTATCTCCAGTGAAGTGTTGCCGCTGGGGAAAGCCGTGGCCACCGAGGCGACCTTGATTTTTGAGTTTCCCAGCTCCTTCTTTGCTAGCGCTACGAAGTTAGGGTAGACGCAGACCGCAGCAACGGTTGGGAGGCCTTCCACTGAATCATGAAGATGTTGCGCCTTATAGCACAGCTGTTTCACTTTACCGGGCGTGTCCATGCCTTCGAGCGTGGTCAAATCGATCATGCCGAGCACCATTTTGAGCCCTTGCAGTTTCGATTGGGCTTTGATGCTGCGCGATTGGAATCGTTTCGCGCGTTCGATCACGCCGACTTGATCGACCGGTGGTGAGTTAATGGAGAAGGGTTTTGTCTGTGACATAAAGTGATCTCTTGTTACATTTTTTTGAGAGGAGCCTCTCGATCCAAGGTATAGAGCCTTAGACCAAACAGACCAATCCGTTAGCGGCAGGGCGCTAGCCGCTGGTTCGTTGAGCAATGTTTACAGGATGTTTCGGGTAAAGGTTCCGCAACCCGCGGCTAGCGCCTTGCGGCTCAGGTTAGTACCCGTCTGCGCTACACATAGCGTGTTCTCAGTATAGCTAATTGTTGTCTTGATAGCTGATTGTTTTCTCGTCTGGCGACCAAGTGTTTCGCCCAACCGTACTGGATATGCGGCTTGCGTTTGTAGAACCGCGCCCCAAAGTTCTCGTGACCAACCACCACATCCCTAAGGTTAAGGCAAAAAGTGACAGCAAAGCGATTGCCAATAAGCTGATCAATCGTTGGCTGAGCGTATCGACTGGGTTGATCACACTGGCATAGTCTTCCACAGCAAAGACTTTCAGCCCCGTAGCAATTTCATAAGTGCCTTCTTCACCTTCGATCGGTTTTAGTTCGGTGCTCTCCTGCGTCGTCGCCTTTTTTCTTTTTAAAACAACTTCTGCGGCAGAGGCGATTGATCGACGTTTGTAGACTTCCCCTTCAGGTTCGTCACCCATAGGATCAATGAAGTCCAAATGAGTGATCTTGTCGGAGGACTTGTCAAAGGAGACTTGTTTCTGCGACAAGGATTGAGGGATAACGCCCGTTTCAGCTGCCAGTTGAGCCAACAGCGGGTGTTCCAAAATCGTGCCGGTGAAGCTCCCTGTTCGGCCATCGACCATCATGACGTACTGTTTTTTGTCGTCGCCGTAGTCAAAGTCAACAAAATCACCGAGCACCTCGGTCATGGCGACAATACCTTTAGTCTCGCCGTCGATGATGATGGGCGCAGAAAACGCTACCTTCCATTTATTGTTGGCTTGGGAGAGAAAGATCGCCGAAAGGTGGGGCAGTTCTGCGATGGGTCTTTCTGCCATAGTCTCGCCAACCAAATAACGCCCCTTTTCGTCTTTGAGGTCAAAGTCTTTGCCGGTGAAGTAGGTTCGATAAGCGTAATTATTCAGCTGCGTTCGATTGACGTCGGTAAATACAGAAACGACTTGATTTCCCCAGCGGTCAGAGACAAACCAACTACTGGCTGCCGGGTATTCCTGGTCGACGTTATCCAGCCGTTTTTGAAGGAACGGTTCTAATGCTAAACGCAGTTCAGCGTTCATTAATTCTTCTCTGGCTTCGGCGACAACGGGATCTGATTCGACGCGCTGCCCGTCAACGGCAACGGTATTGGTCAGCGGATTGGAAATCTGTTGTCGGGCTTGTTTCAATTGTTCGTCATTGATGAACGCCGTGTAGGCGGCACGGAAACGGTCGTCGTGCGACAGCTGTTCTACGGCGCTGAAGTAGTCTTGCATGCGATCCGCGGCTGATCGTGCGGCCAGTCGCGCTTTGAAAAGATTGCTTTCGTCTGCTTTGTGGATGACGGCTTGCGTCGTGTCGCTGGTCGCCTGCTGAAACGCCCAGCCTCCAAACAGGCTCATCACACCCAACAGTAACAACGGGCCCAGAATCCCCAACAGCAATAACGGCCGCTTTTCATGCAGTGATCGACGATCGTTGAGAGCTTGGATGATGCTTTGGACACTGTGGAAACGTTTTGCAGGGTCGACCGCGATACAGCGATCAACAATGTCCGCTAAAGCACGATCAACGCCCGGCAAGGCTCGGTGGGCGGTCGGTGTTGGTGCCGAAGACAACGCCGAACGATAGGCTTCTAAACGTTGCCCGATTCGTTCAGATGACTCGATCTTTTCGGTAAGCTTGCTGCTGCGAAACGGCGGTGAACCGGTCAACATACAATACAACATCGCCCCCAAACCATAGACGTCCCACCGCGCGTCTGGGATCGCATCTAAATCCGCTTGTTCGGGGGCCATATAATAAAGAGTCCCCAAAGCTCCCGTGTCTTCGGTGCTCAGCCGCGACTGGCCAAAATCTGCAACACGCGGTTTGCTGTCTTGGTCCAGCAGCACGTTGGCGGGCTTAAGGTCGCAGTGTAAGATGCCCTTGCCGTGTAAATTCATCAACCCCTGAGCCAGCTCTTCGAACATCTCTACGGCATCGTTTGGAGATAGCCTGACTTCCCTTTGCAACCGATCCTCCAAGGAACCATGCTCAAGAAAGTCCATCACGTAGTACGGCGGAGTCGAATCCCACCCCACGTCCAGCAACTGCACGACGTAACGGTCCGTCGACAGGGCCAGCAATTTCTCAACTTCTTGAGCCAGCATCTGCACGTCGTCTGCTGTTTGCTGCGTGTAGTACTTGACCGCGACCTTCTTGCCTGTTTTTTGGTCCGTCGCCGACCAGACTTCGCCGTAGGCCCCCTGCCCTAAAAAATTTTCCAGAGAGTAGCCAGGAATTTCTGCCGGCGGCCGAGTCGGTGCGATGCTTAAAGAACGCGCCTTCTTCCGAGCGTCATCGGATTGATGCTGTGTATGTTCAGAAGTCATACCTTATAAGGTAGTGGATCTTATTAAAGATCCCAGCCCATCCTTTGACCGCCCCATTTTTTGTTCAGGATTGGATCCAATAAACGCCACTGGTTCCCGATTCACTTTTCTCGAAGTTCAAGCTAAAATCCTCCGCTTCTCGGGATCTTTAACAAGATCCACTACGAAAGTCACCCAAATTTTGAAAGCCCTCCATGAATGCCCCACTCGCGATTGTTCTTGCTGCCGGAAAAGGGACTCGCATGAAGTCCGATTTGCCAAAAGTTCTTTGCACCGCTAATGGCCGACCGCTGGTGGAGTACGTATTGGACACGCTCCGTGACGCTGGCGTCGAAAAGATTGTCGTGGTGGTTGGCTATAAAGCTGATGAAGTCAAACAGCAATTGGCCAGCTACGAAAATATTGAATACGCGCTGCAATCTGAGCAGCGCGGCACCGGGCACGCGGTGATGATGTGCACAGACAACATCAAGGAACACGAAGGAGCGGTCGTGGTGGTCGCCGGCGATTCGCCGATGCTGCAATCGACGTCGATCAAATCGCTGTTGGATGATTATTCCACCAGTCGACCCGGCTGTATTCTGGGAACGTTGATTCACGAAAACCCAACAGGATTGGGCCGCATCGTCCGCGACGATACCGGAAAGTTCACCGGCATCGTAGAAGAGAAGGATGCCTCCGAAGAGCAGCGCAAGATTAACGAAGTGAACATGAGCACCTATGTTTTTGATGGGCAGAAGTTACTGGGGGCACTGGATCGCCTGACCGACGAAAATGCTCAGGGCGAATACTACATCACCGACGTGCCCTCGATTATGATGTCCGACAATGAAGATGTCCGTGCCTTGCCTGTGCTAAAACCCATCGAAGCTCTCAGCGTCAACACAGTCGAACATCTGGCCGATGTCGAAGCGGCGATGAAGCAGCTTTAAGATTTTGACGGATTGGACCAGCTAGTTTCCATTAAAATTTGAGTATTACGTAAGCTCGGCGTTTGCTTCGGCTACCTTAATGGGTCAGGTCGATGCAGACGGCAGCTGATTCTGTTATAGTTCCCAACGAAATCGAGCGATGAAGTTACGTGAAGGCACGCTGTGGGCGTCACTAAGAGGCCAAACCAGGAATGCGCTTCGCTGTAAACGATGAGTCTGTTCTAACTTAAAAAAATTGTCTTGATAGCCAACCAAATTGCCATGACTCGTCAACCGAAGATCTTCAGCGGCCGAGCGAATCCTGAACTCACGTCGAAAATTTGTGCTTCGCTGAACCTTCCCGTTGGAGGCGTGCGATTTGCCACCTTTCCCGATGGCGAATTCCACTGCAAGATCGACGATGTGCGGGGACGGGATGTGTTCTTGGTCCAACCCACTTGTCCGCCGGTCAACGACAACTTGATGGAGTTGCTGATCATGATCGACGCTTGCCGGCGCGCCAGTGCTGATCGCATCACGGCGGTCGTGCCCTATTACGGTTACGCGCGGCAGGATCGTAAGGACGAAGGTCGAGTTCCGATCACGGCCAAATTGGTCGCCAATATGATCGTCCGCGCAGGAGCCAATCGTGTGTTGGCGATGGATCTCCATGCGGCTCAGATTCAGGGTTTCTTCGACGTGCCCGTGGATCACTTGTACGCCGGTAGTGTTTTGAATAAACACTTTATCGATATGAATATCCCTACCGAAGATTTGGTCATCGTCAGTCCGGACGAAGGCAGCATCAAACGCGCCGTGGGGCACGCGAAACGAATCGGTGGCGACCTGGCGATCATTGACAAACGGCGTTTGACGGCGGACAAGGTTGTTCAAGAGAACATCATCGGTGGGGATCTTGAGGGCAAGGTCGCGATTATGTTCGATGATATGATCAGTACCGCCGGTTCGATTTGCGGAGCGGCGGAATTGGTGAAGAAGAAGGGAGCGCGTGAGATTCACGTGGCTGCCACGCATGGAGTATTTGCGGGGCCCGCGATTGAACGCATGATGGCTGCTCCGATTAACAGCATTGTGGTTACCGATACCGTGCCGCTGCCGCCGGGAACGACGTGCGAAAAAATAAAAGTGCTTTCCGTTGCCGAAATGCTGGGCGAATCAATTAAACGAATTCACCAGCACGAATCGATCAGCGAGATCTTTTCCGAAAGTGAAGACTCGTAGCGCGTAGGCCGTCCAACGAGTAGGCCGTATCAAGCCGCAGGCGCAGCTACGGCAAGCCACTGAGTAACACGCTCTTTCTCCTCGACGATTTCCAGCGCTCAAAGGATCAGCGCTGTAAAAAAATTGGACAGAAAAATTGGGACAAGAAAATATCAATCGCAGCAGCGCAGCCGTAGAACAACGACATCTTCCTGTCCATATTTTCTTGTCCAAAAATAAGCGCCCCAGAACAAAACATCAGTCGTTGTTATACGTCTCCGGCGGAGTTTCGCACTCGCGTAGTTTCGGACGCTCGACGTTAGAGTTCGTCTAGAGCTTCTTTGATCGCGGCGACTTTTCCGGTGCGGCTGATGATGTGGTTTGTTTCTCTCTGCCAATCGATGCCGATGTAGTCCGCTAATTTGTAGGCCAGCAACAGATCAGAAACGCCTTGGAACTGATTCAGGGTTCGGCCGTTTTTGTAGATTGTGTTTTGGTCGGTGTCGAAACCCGATTCGTATTGTTCGATTAATTCGTCGATCCAGTTTTGAGGAACGCCAGCGGCCAGGCAAACGTCCTCCGGCCAAATCTCATCGCCTTGGCATTTTAAAAGCAACATTTGTGCAGAGATGTCGTTCATGGGTCAGGTTCTCGAGGGAAGTGTCTTTGAAAGGAAGGTTGAGATTTTGAGTTGGGGTGAAAGCAAAACCAGTATCAGATTAAAAATTTCCGATTTCTAATTTCGAAATCAAAAATACGAAATGGGAAATACGAAATGGAAAATTTCGCTACTCTTCTCTCAAAACCCAGACGTAATTTCAAATTTCAACAAGCCAATTCGTATTTGAAGATACTTGCCAACCTGCCACAATACCCTGCTCGATGACCAACCTCTGATTCACAAAAAGAACGACACCAAGAAAAGCTTAACGGTATTGTGCGAAAATTTCTCGAGTACATTTTGATTCAGATGGTGATCAGTTTCATACAGGTCCTACCACTGCAAACGTGTGACCGAATGTGCCGCTTTCTCGCCCACCTTGTTGCCGACCGAATCAAATTTCGGGAAAAGGTGATACGCGATAACATTTTGGGCGTTTTCCCCGACGCTGATGACGAGCGTATTAAGACGATGACGCGCGAGATGTGGTATCACCTGATTTTGATGGCCTGTGAAATTGCTCAGGCGCCTCGAAAGATCCACGATACCAATTGGCGGAAGCACGTTTACATTCGCGACATCAAACAAATGACCAACTACCTAATTGATTACCGTCCGCTGGTGGCGGTGTCGGGGCACTATGGGAATTTCGAGATGGGGGGCTATGTGACGGGGTTGTTGGGCATGCCCAGCTACACCGTCGCGCGGAAGATGGACAATCCTTATCTGGATGACTTCATTAACAAATTTCGCGGCCACAACGGGCAGTTCATACTGCCCAAGGACGGGAGTGCGACGGCTGTGCAGGAGGTGATGGAGAGCGGCGGTATCCTGACGTTATTGGGAGATCAACACGCGGGAACCAAGGGGTGTTGGATTGATTTCTTGGGACGACCGGCAGCCTGTCACAAAGCCGTCGCGCTGTTCACGCTCAGCGGCAACGCCCCGATGATGGTCAGCTATTGCAAGCACACCGATCGACCGTTGCATTTTGAAATAGGATGTACTGGCGTGGCGGATCCGCTGGATCTAGACCCCAGCCTCAAAGACGTAACCTCGTTGACCCAGTGGTATAACGATCGACTGGCAGACGCGATTTATGACGATCCAAACCAGTTTTGGTGGGTGCATCGAAGATGGAAAGAGAAACCGGTCCGCAAGACGAAGAAACGCCGGATGGAAGCTGAGAAAGCTGCTGTGCAGAACCCTTAAAGCGGCGAAGCCAGATTCGATAGAAGGTTTAAGTATTCGCCGGTGGCAAATCAATCCCTCAGTCTATGTTCGGTGCGGTAGACTTCCATTTGCTCCGTTGCTTAAATCAGTGGCTGGGCTGCCTCACATTTCCTTGGTATAATTGATTACGCGGTCGCGTTCACTGACTCATATAAACGGATAGGATTTATGGA
>CALDEW010000512.1 GCA_937942355.1 uncultured Pirellulaceae bacterium
TTACCAAGGCGAGAGGCAATACATCGGGGGTCGCCCGGTGCGGGAAAGCCGCACGCCGGTAAATATGAGGAATTAACCTCATCGCGACAACGGGGAGGACGGAGGCAAACATAACAATGCCTCCGCCTTACCCGCTTACCCTAAAATTAAGACGTAACGCTGCACTAGCCTGTGTTTTAAAAGTCTTAGAGGAAAACTAAGCATTTCAAATTGGGCGAGATCCACAGGCTGGAAGCCTATGCCACGATCTTGCTTCGAATAAATCAACAACACAAAAAGGCGGCGATCAAGCGGCTCGGCGCATTTGTGGGAGCAACGCTTGGGGAATAACATCTGCTACGCCGGTCTCGGGAAGTTTCGCCAACGGACCGGTCATCGCCAGATTGCGCTGTTGCCAGCGATGCGTATTTAAGGAATTTAGTATTCCGTCCGCAATCTCAACCGCCTCCATTCCTTGCCGCGCGCCGATGCGTGGACGAGTGCCCGTTCTGATCGCATTGGTCCAGTCATTGTGTTCGGCCTCAATCGCATTACATCGCGGAACGTCGACTTGTTGCCGATTGAGCACGTTTTCGAACAAGGATTCACGGATGAAATCCTGCTGTTGGTTAGTCAGATTGAAAAAGTCTAATTCGCGGTTGCGAATCCACGACGGCACCACAATCGTCGTGACTTGGGAATTCGTAAAGTCAATCTGCGAAAATCCATGGGTGCCAAAAATTTGCATCGAACGCTCAGCCGAAAAACTACAACGCGAGGCTGTTAAGTTTGCGACCGCGCCGCCGCTGAATTGAATGCGGGCCTGCGCCATGTCTTCGTTTTGGCCAAAGACCGAAAAACCGACAGCGCGGGTATCGACAACGTTGCCTTCAAAAACTGAGTTGACCAAATCAATATCGTGGATCATCAGATCATAAACGACACCAATATCGGTTGAACGAAACGTATAACCGCTCATCCGAGATGCTTGGATAAACTTGGGCGTTCCGATTTCCTCCAGCGCCTTGGCAAACGCTGGATTGAACTGCTCCACATGACCAACTTGAACCACGGCACCGGTTGAATCGGCCAAGTTCGAAAGGTGAAGAGCGTCTTCCACCGAATCGGTGACCGGTTTCTCGATCAGCACGTGTTTGCCTGCGGCCAATAGCTCGCTGGCGATTTCAAAATGGAACCGCGTTGGCGTGGCCACAACAGCCGCATCAATGTCGTTGATGATTGAGCGGAAATCGCTGACAACTGGCACGGAAACCTGTTTGAGAATATTCTCTTGTGCCGTAGGACTAGGATCAGCAATCGCGACCAGATGAGCGGCTGGATTTTCGGCCAACAGTCGAGCGTGAATTTTGCCGAGATTTCCTGCGCCGATAACGGCGATGCGAAGAGGGATCAAGCTGCTTTCCTTTGCATTTGACGGCAGCGTCCGTGGCGGCCGGCTCGCGATTGTTCAATCTGCTGTAAAAAATGTTCGACTTCAGGGCTCAGCGGCCCCTTTGCCTGCATCAACTCACGTACGTTTTCAAGACCAACCTTAGCTCGATAGATCAAGCGATAGGCTTCGTTAATTTTTTCGATCGCTGGACGTTGGAAATCATTTCTTTTCAGCGCCACAATATTAATGCATCGTGGACGTGCAGGTGTGCCGTCGGCCAATAGGTAGGGCGCGACGTCTTGTTGAGCTCGACTGGCACCACCAAGAAATGTGTAACATCCGATCGACACGAAAGGCAGAACCGTAACGGCACCTGAGAGGTTGGCATGGTGATCAATATGAACGTGGCCGCCTAGCATGGATCCATGCCCAATGATGACGTTGTCACCCACCGTGCAATCATGCGCAACATGAACGTTGCCCATGAAGTAGCAGTCACTGCCGACGCGCGTAATGCCTTCTTCTTTTTCAGAGGCGCGGTTCACCGTGACGCACTCGCGCAACACATTGCGGTCACCAATAATGACTTTGGTTTCAGTGCCCTTGTAGCTTATGTCCTGGGGGTGTCCACCGAGTACAGCGTTGGGCGAAATCAGGTTGTCTTCCCCGATCGTAACGTCGCCAAGAATTGTAACGTTGTTATAAAGCTTCGTCCCACGACCAATTTTTGCCTTAGGTCCGATCACGCAGAAGGGACCAATTTCGACATCGTCACCGATCTCTGCCTTGGAATCGATAACAGCCAGTTTTGAAATTTTAGGCGACATGGAGCTCGATTGCCTCGTCTTGTTGGCGTAGTCGTCAAATGAATATATGTTCACGATCGGTCCGCTTTCACAAGGTCCGTTATAATTCTGACGTATTTTACTTGTTTTGGTTAAGCCGAAACGCGTTGCTGGTCTGTTGTTGCTAATCCGGCCTGCCGCAGCAACTCAAACACAACCTGCGAATTGAGCCGATGGCCGCTTTTAAAGGCAGTGAACTTTCCAATGATGTCAGTGCCAAGAAGCGAAAAATCGCCAATCATGTCTAACACTTTGTGCCGAGCACATTCGTCACTGAAACGCAGCTTGTTTCCGATGGGGCCATTGTTGTCAAAAATCAAAATGTCGTTGTACGTAACGCGAGCCCCCAATCCTTGCCGCAGCAGTTGGTCTGCTTCGTTTTTGAGCACAAAAGTTCGCGCTGGAGCAATCGACGAACGATAACCATCCAAACTGAATGTGCTGGAAAACATTTGCTGACCAACCGAAGGACACGTGGGGTAGTCCAACTGGTAGCAAAGCTCAAAACGATTGTTGTCGGAAGGTTCGACCTGAATCCATGAGCGATTGTCTCCAATCCGAACGGATTCGGTAACGTAGGTTACTTCTCTGACAGCACTCTGCTGGACGATTCCGACCTTCACCAGCGCGTCTATAAACGGCAAACTTGATCCATCCATGCCCGGCATCTCTGCACGGTCGGACAAAATCTCACAGTTGTCGATTTGCAACCCTGCCAGTGCGGACAGCACATGTTCGACCATTTCGAACGAGCAACCGTCCTTGACCAGCGTCGTTCGACGAGGGCCTGAGACACGATTGACGATCTTCGCGTCCACAACAGGGCTATTGGGAATATCGGTGCGGCGGAAAACGATGCCGGTGTTTTCAGGAGCGGGTTTGAATTGAAGCGACACATCGAGCCCACTCCAGAAACCGAACCCTGACACCGTGACCGGTGCTGCGATGGTTTTCTGTGGGCGTTTGAACTGGACCAATTTACAAATCTTTCTCGATTCAAAGGTAGCGAAGCTGAAAAATTACCGGCGGTTGGTGCCGGTGTCTCGACTCGCAGCTTTCAACTGGGCAATCTGTGTCACGATATCTTGGGTGATATCTTTTTGATTGGTGTGGAAAACGACGCTACCGTTTACCTTCTGCATGATGA
>CALDEW010000513.1 GCA_937942355.1 uncultured Pirellulaceae bacterium
GTACGTTGAACTTACTGGAGAACACTCGTCAGTTCGCGAAAGACGCAACGTTCATTTTCACTTCGACCAACAAAGTCTACGGTGACACGCCCAATCGACTACCGCTGATCGAACAGGAGCTTCGATGGGAGATTGACCCATCGCACGAATACCACAACGGCATCCCCGAGGAGATGTCCATCGACAGCTGCATGCACAGTTTATTCGGCGCGTCCAAGGTCGCCGCGGATGTTTTGGTGCAGGAGTACGGCAAGTACTTTGACATGAACACGGCTGCCTTCCGCGGCGGTTGTCTCACGGGGCCAAATCACAGCGGCACACAATTGCACGGCTTCCTGGCGTATTTAATGAAGTGCACGATGACCGGCAACCCTTACACGGTCTTTGGATACAATGGAAAACAGGTCCGTGACAACATTCACAGTTTCGACTTAATTCAGGCCTTTGACAGTTTCTACCGTGCTCCGCGATCAGGCGAAGTCTACAACGTCGGTGGAAGTCGCTTTAGTCATTGCTCAATGATGGAAGCGATCCAGATGTGTGAAGAGATTTCTGGGCGTAAACTTGAGCACACTTATAAAGAAGACAACCGTATGGGCGATCATATTTGGTATGTCAGCGACGTCAGCAAGTTCCAATCACACTATCCGGACTGGAAACTGACAAAAGACGTGAAAACGATTCTGACAGAAATTTACGAACACAACACAGAACGATGGGAAGAACCCGTCGCGTAGTTGATTGAGATACAAAAATCGAATTTTGAAATTCAGTTTTTAGATTTCGGTTTTGTAAACCACGACTTCCAGCCTCGCGCTACGAAAGCTTAATGATTGATCAGGGTAAAAAGAACATCGTCGGTGTGAATATCACCGCCGTCGATTACGAAGCGGCTGTCGCCAAGATTGTCGAAGCCGCCACCAACCGTCGCCCCTTCGGCGTGTCGGCACTGGCCGTGCACGGCGTCATGACAGGCGTGATGGACAACAATCATCGGCATCGCTTAAATCAATTGGAGTTAATCGTTCCTGATGGCCAACCGGTCCGTTGGGCATTGAATATGCTTCACGGATGTAAGCTGAAAGATCGTGTCTACGGCCCTAACCTGATGTTGGAAACATGTCGCGCTGCCGCAGAGCAGGGGATTTCAATATTTCTCTTTGGTGGTAAGCAAGAACTCCTCGACACGCTCGAAACACAGCTGTTGGAGAAATTCCCAAACCTAAAAATCGCTGGCAAGCTCGCCTCAAAGTTTCGCACGGTGTCACAGGCTGAGAAACAAGAGATCGTCGGTGTGATCAATCGCAGCGGTGCAAGTATCACGATGGTAGGACTGGGATGTCCTCGCCAGGAAGTCTGGGCGTATGAGTTCAAGGACGAGATCCGCATGCCGGTATTGGCTGTCGGTGCCGCGTTTAATTTTCACGCTGGCGAACTTGCTCAAGCTCCACCGATTCTTCAGCGCTGGGGATTCGAGTGGCTGTATCGACTGAGTCGCGAACCCAAACGACTTTGGCGACGTTACCTCTACCTAAATCCGTACTATGCAGCCTTGGTGGGTTTACAACTTTTGGGTGTCAAAACATTTGACCCCAATTCGACCGAGACTCCCTCGGAAGAGATTCTCTACGGGTAGTGGATGAGGCCACGAATCCTGCACTTCCATTCAACAGTGATTTTGTTGTGCAGAGCTTCTGTTGGCATGACACCTCTCAACGCCGGTTCTGCAGGCTCCAACGAGAGTCCCCCCTTTCTCTTGCTCACAAAATCTTTTTTCGTTGAAGACCAAACCTGCCTTCAACCGGAAAGGGCAGGGGAGTGCAAACGCTAATTATCGCCGAAGTCCAATTGAATCCGGTCACCTGTTTCAATGCTCTCGTTTGCCCCCAACACGATCTTCATCGCACAATCGGCGTCATGAGCGTCGGTTGAATTGGTCAGCTTATTGGTCACCAGCCGGTGAAATCGATCCAGCATAATTTCGCCTATCGCACGTTCGGAATCCAGTGATTCCGTATGCTGCCCAGCGTCGTTGAACCAAACCAAACTCGACGGCAGGTCAATAAAGGCCATCCCCTTTTCACAACAAACCTGCAGCGCTGCCGGCCGGCGGAAGGAAAGCGCATCGGACCATTGTTGGGGGATGTAGTGACCAACACTTAATTGAGCCAGCGGGCGGATCGGCGATTGGTTGGTCGCATCAACTGAAGGCTGAACGGGGCGGAAATCAAGACTGGCCATCTGGTAATACGTTTCCAATTCCCCCTTCTGATTTCCGTGAGCGGAACTGACGATCGACGCTGGGTCGGCGGCAACGATATAACGACACCAGTCCACCAACTCCATCATGTTCCGCCAGACCAAAGGACAGTGCTTGCCACGCCTCAACCGATCTGATTGACTTTCCAGTGGCAACCGCCGATGACAAAATAGAAGACGCGGTTTCCCCAACCGTGTCGCAATGAGTTCTTTCAACCGCATCGTCGCCGGCGCGTAGCGCAAAGGCAGTTCCGCCATGAAGGGGACTTTTGATTTGCGGATATCACTCCGAACCTCCACGGCCTGTTCAGGCGTTAAATCAAACGAAGCTGTGCTATAGATGGCTTTACCCGCATCGCATGCCGCTTGGATTGGAAGCGGACCGTACCATTCAGGGCTCAAGAGCAACAGGGCGTCAACGTCATCGCGTTGCAAAAGTACCCGAAATCCGTCAATGGCAACGGCTCCGAACTCACGGGCGACACGGTGTGATTTGTCAGCGACTTCACTGCAAACAGCCTTAATTTCAAAGCGGTCCGATAACGCACGAAGCGCAGGAGCATGTCGCAACTCCCACTGGTCACCCAGCCCTACTAGTCCGACGCGCAGTTTCATAGGCTGAAATGTTTTGGGGATTTTGACAAGAATTGAACCGGACAAGATCTATATCGCGAGATCGCCGACACGGACTTTTCATTTTTATTGCATTCACATACGAAATCAACAACGAAATCGTATTAGCGGCTCAACCACTGCAATAAAACCTATCGAAATCAAAGAATCATAAGCGCCAATCACTATACCTTAACAAAGTCAACGGAGACGATGCCCACTTTCATCCTACATTTTGCCAGCAATCCCAATCGGCTCTTAAACGCGGAGTGTCTCATTTAACAATTCCTTGTGGAGTGTTCGGCACATCCAACAGGTTTTAACGAATTCACACGCCGGACGATTATTTTGTAGACGAACCACCTGCTTTGTCAGCAGCAATGCTGTCAGTCAAGACGATACCTATTGTGTTGCGGCAGACCGCTCTCCCCAAGCAGCGTCGACTTGGGCACAACCTGCACAACCGTCCTATTAAGGAAAGGACGTTCGCATGAAATGGAATATGGTTTTCACGCTCTTGCCGTGGCTGCCATCGGATCAGGGAAGAGGAAGAACATGAGATTATTGAACACACTTGTCGCGACCGCCGTTATAGCATTTTTTATGTGCGGTCAGGTCTCTGCACAAGAATCGGCCAGCGCCGTAAAGAGGCAGGCAAAAACCTACGCAGAGGCTTATCACGACGCCCAAGCCGGCGACAAACCGTTGTTGGTTCTGGTTTCTGCGACATGGTGTCCTCCCTGCCAAGTCATGAAGCAAACGACGATTCCGCAATTGATGGAAAAGGATGCTTTCAAGGCATTTCACTACGCCACTGTTGATCTAGACAAAGAAGAAGATCTGGCAAGGCAACTGATCGGCAATCGAGGACTTCCTCAATTCATTATGTTTGAAAAGCAAGAAGGCCAATGGATTCGCCGCTACTTGAAGGGAATTCAATCAGTGGCGACCGTCGAAGCCTTCGTCGCACAAGCCTCCAGCTATCGTACTGCTGACGCTGGGTTTGAGGTACTCGGAAAGTAAGCAGGCCAATTCCTGCCACTACCGAGATCCACTTTCATCGCGCTTTCTCACTTTTGATCCGCGCAGTGCAATGGCGTAGTATTCCTACTACGCCATTTTTTCTTCGGTATGATTCTTTACTAAGGTTCCGCCTTCCCGGCCATTGGTCTTCTTATTGCCGAATTGTAGAGTACGCCGCGCGTTGTCCTGTTATAATCCTAAGTTACGTTCCACCAACGTCCTGACGATTTACTCTGTTGCCGTGAACCGCGAACCAACATCATTTCCCTCTACCGCACCCGATTCCCAATCCGAATCGGCGCGACGAATTGGCATTTCAATCATCATTCCAGCTCTCAATGAAGCCGGTCTGATCGCGGACTCCATTGCAAAAGCGTGGCAAACTAGCGCCGACGAAGTAATCGTTAGCGATGGGGGCAGCACTGACCAAACTGTCGCCGTAGCGGAACAAAGTAATTGCAAACTCGTACGGACGACTCCTGGACGTGGCCAGCAGCTCAACGCCGGCGCCGCCGAAGCATCGGGCGACATCCTTCTATTTCTGCACGCTGACAATTGGTTGAACGTTGGTGCGGCCGAACAGATTCGCATTGCTATGCGCGATGCCGAATGCTGGGGCGGTGGATTCAAGCAACGAATTGACAGTAAGACTTTCGCTTTTCGCATGGTGGAATTTGGCAACTATTTCCGCGCGAAGAATCAGCGTCTGGTTTACGGTGACCAAGGCCTATTCATCAGACGCACCGTTTTCGAATCGTTGGGCGGTTTTCCAGAGATCCCTCTGATGGAAGATTTTGTTTTCTCTAAAAAACTGTTCCAGGGGAATCGTAAACCCATCATTCTTCCCGGTCCGCTACATGTCGACCCTCGCGGTTGGAGCAAATCGGGAGTGTTTCGACAAACGTTGCAGAACTGGAAAACCGCGATCGCGTTTCGATTGGGCGCTTCCCCCGAATCGCTCTACAAACGCTACTATCAGGATTGATAAAGCTTCATCATCCCGCTGGCAACTTCCAGCATCGACGCTCGGATATCAGCAGGTTCAAGCACTTCGGCTTCCTGTCCCAGCGCCATCACGTTGGGCATTATCTCCATCTCATGCGAAACGTCTGGGACGGTCAGTCGAACAAAGTCATCGTCAATACGATCAATCGTTTGATCAGGATGCCAAGGTTCCTCAGCAAGTGCCGACGCATACTTTGATGCAATCTTGATCACAAAATCGCGCGGCTGGTCAGTCCCCCGAAAGATCGTCAGCGCATTGCCAAAGAAGTTCTCAAGGTCAAGGTCCTCCGGTTCCTTAAACCACACTTCCAAAAGTTTCGCTTTCTCAAAACGATCCAACTTCCAAACACGCACTCTCGTGTCAGGATCCTCAACTTCGCTGGCCGCCGCGATAACGTAGAGGCTGGATTTGTGCAGGCACATTTCATAGGGTTCGATCATGCGTGTCTTCACTTCCTTGCCCATGCTCTGATAAACGATCTCCAAAGTGCGATGCTCCAAAATACTCCGGTTGATCGTTTTGATGATGCCTAATTTTTTGTCATAGTTTTTCGTCTTTAGTCCCTGTACGCGTAAAATCTTTCGATACTTTTCGTAATGAGCCAGAACCGGTTCCGGCAGTTCCTCCTGAATCTTGTTCCAAAACGTCTCAATGCCCATCCAAAACGGCGTCCCTTCCAAGGGATGCATCAATTGCCGACCCAACGAAAGCGCGATCAACTCAGTCGCCGAACAGGTGACCTTGGTCGCCTGCTTTGCACGGGGGCCAAGCTTCCAAACCTTCCCACGTTGCTCATCGTGCACGTCGATGTCGATACCGGCCGCTTGAAGCGCCTCCAGATCGCGTCGCACGGTGCGCTGATGCAACGACGTCAGCCCAAGCTCCTCCACCAAATCTTCCTGAAGCTCCTGCAACGTGCGGCCATATCGCACGCGCTCAAGAATCTGGAGAATTTTGTGTTGACGGATTAGTTGTTCGTTTCGTGCCATCGTGCAACCGCTTAAAATCAATAGAATCATAGAGGTGGAGATCAGATTATTTCAACTTCTCCATCAACCGCAACCACGGGGCACGTTTTGATAAATCACGGGTCCTCTAAACCTGGGTTGTTCTTTTGAACCTTTTGAACCCCCGAAAGAAGTCCTCCAATTTCAAACGCGCAACCACAATCTGTCATTTGTCTCAGCGGAGGCATGGATTCCACGGCGCTGCTACTACGTTTGCTGGCAGAAGGGCGCGAGGTTTTCGCGCTATCTTTTGACTACGGGCAAAAGCACAAGATCGAACTCCAGCGACTGGAGGCGAACATCGCCTATTTAAAAGAATCCGGCCACGACGTCGCTTGGACAACACTGGATCTGTCGCAACTGGGCACGCTCTATCATTCGGCCCTTACCAACGACGGTTGGGAAGTTCCCCGCGGGCACTATGAACAAGACAACATGAAGCAAACGGTAGTACCTAACCGCAACGCAATCTTTGCATCGATCGCGTACGGATACGCGCTGTCTGTGGCGACGCGCACCAATTCAACGGTCGATTTCTGCTTAGGCGTTCACAGTGGCGACCATGCGATCTACCCCGACTGCCGTCCCGAGTTCTACGAAGCCATCGTCAAGGCGTTTGAAATTGGCAACTGGGACAGCGAAAAGGTTAGTCTCAACCTCCCCTACCTTCACGGCGATAAACTCACCATCCTCAAAGACGCCGATCAAGCCATCAAAAAACTGGGACTCGACTTCGACACGATCTTTGGCAACACGTGTACCAGTTACGCCCCCGACGCTGAAGGGCGATCCCATGGAGAAACGGGATCCGACGTCGAACGTATTTTGGCCTTCCATCAGTTTGGTCGCCCAGACCCAATTCAATATACGCAGCCATGGGAAACGGTGTTGGCGCGGGCGTTGGAATTGGAGAAGCAGCAGCAAAAGTAATTAAAAAAGATGGCGTCTCTTGGTCTAAACACTTGCGCTTGGGCGGCTTTCGACTCGGAGAGTCGAGTTACGTAAAGCGACTCTCCGAGTCGAAAGCCTCGCTGGCCCTGCCTTTGTTCACTGTACCTTCTTAGCTTGAAACGACAGCCTCCAAGCATAGTACATCAGGATCAGCAGACTGATGACTAAACAGAAACCGTTGATCATGGTGATCGACTGCCAGACAAAACTATGTTGCTCCAGCCCCAGTTTATCTCGAAATGACAATGTCGAAAGATAATTTATCGGCGGCACTAACAGCAGCGCGGTGACCATCAAACGCGCGAAATTGGGGACCTCAACCATCGTCTTGTGCCCAAACAGCAACAAAGACAAAACCCCGGGCACGACCAACAGGCAATCGTAAGAATGGTGATACATCACCACCAGCAAAGCCAGCATCGCGATCAGCGCCGTCAGCCCCATCGCACCACGATTTTGCTCATGGTCGACAGCGCGGCGAATAATCAGCCCCGGTGGAATCAACAAAACCAACATACCAACTAGATAAACACTTTTTTCCGGGATCCAGTCAATAGCTTTGGCAATCATTCCCACAATATCTACCCGAGTCCAAGTGTTGATGGGGAACTCGTTGGGATCGTCATCGAACGCTTCCTGACCCATC
>CALDEW010000514.1 GCA_937942355.1 uncultured Pirellulaceae bacterium
TTTTGAGCTGTACGAAGATTTGGTGGCGATCGTTGAAGCAAGCTACAAGTCACATCTTTTACCCGCGGCCAGTCAGTTTCATCTAGCGCGACTCAAGGAAAATTCAGACCGAGAGGCCATCGAGGTATTTGCCAAGAACATGCGGGAACTCTTGATGGCTCCACCCGCGGGCAAACATACGACGATTGGTTTAGATCCTGGGTTCCGCACCGGATGCAAAGTCGCCGTTGTCGATCCCACAGGCAAGTTTCTAGAAACGAAGACGATCTTTCCAACGGCTCCCAAGAACGATGTTGACGGTGCCGGTAAGGTTTTACGGAGCCTCATCGAGAAGCACGGCGTTGATCTGATTGCGATCGGAAATGGCACAGCATCGCGCGAAACAGACGCGTTCGTGGGCGACTTGATCAAACAGCACAAATTGGACGTCACCAAAGTCATCGTCAATGAATCAGGGGCTTCGATCTATTCGGCCAGCCCGCTTGCCGTTCAAGAGTATCCCGATCTTGATGTCACCGTCCGCGGCGCGATCAGTATCGCTCATCGTTTGCAGGATCCGTTGGCTGAATTGGTAAAGATTGACGCCAAGTCGATTGGCGTTGGGCAATATCAACACGACGTTAACCAAACGCAATTACAAAAATCGCTCGATCGAGAAGTCGAATCATGCGTCAATTCAGTGGGGGTTGAACTCAACACTGCCAGTGCGTCACTGCTCAGCTACGTAGCCGGCATTGGACCCAAGTTGGCCGATTCTATTGTCAAACATCGTGACGATAAGGGTGCATTTAAAGACCGAAGCCAACTTTTGAAGGTTCCAAAGCTGGGCAAAAAAGCCTTTACTCAATCGGCTGGTTTTCTTCGAATTGCCAACAGCACCAACGTGCTCGATCGTTCTGCCGTTCATCCTGAAAGTTATTACGTTGCCCAAAAGATGGCCGCGGCGTTGCAAGTGGATGTTGAACAAGTGATGAAGAATCCGGCTGTCGCGGACCAGTTGAAGCCGCAGGATTTCGTGGATGAGAAGTTTGGTGAACCTACCGTGCGCGACATCATCAGCGAACTGACAAAACCGGGGCGTGATCCACGCAAAAAGTTCGAAGCGGTCAAATTCAATGATTCGGTGAACAAGATGAGCGATCTTAAGCTGGGGATGATCCTTCAGGGGCAAGTAACCAACGTGACCAATTTTGGTGCGTTTGTGGACATCGGAGTTCATCAAGACGGCTTGGTCCACGTTTCGCAGTTGGCGCACAACTACGTCGCCGATCCTGCCGATGTGGTCACCGTGGGTGACGTCGTGCGAGTGAAAGTGATTGACGTTGATGAGTCTCGCAAACGGATCGGGTTGTCCATCAAAGAAGCCTGAGAAGAAAGGGGACAAAATTGATTGTGTCGCCTGTTCGAAGAAGATAGGATACATTCCATCCCATTTTTTCTCTGAGATAACTATGAAGTCTCTGCTACGAATTTTGTTGCTTCTGCCTGTTGTTCTTGCTCCGACATTTTTACCACCGTCTGCGACCGCCGGGGAACTGGAACTGGCGTCTGTCTTTGGCGACAACATGGTTATCCAACGCGACGCGCCAATCACCGTTTGGGGTTGGGCCGAACCGAACGAAGCGGTAACCGTTTCGATCAAGGATGTTCGCGCCACTGTCAATGCCGGAGAAGATGGGGCTTGGCGAGCCGTACTACCTGCGATCTCCGTCGGCGATCCATTTGAGATCAACGTTGGGTCAAAGAGCGGATCAATCGAGCTTCGGAATGTATTGGCGGGTGAAGTTTGGATCTGTAGCGGGCAGTCCAACATGGAGTGGACGGTTGCTAAATCCGGCGACCCGCAGAATGAAATTGCCAACGGCGATTATCCGATGATTCGTCACGTAAAAATCAACAACGTCACCAAGACATCGCCTCAACTACGTGCTGCCAATACGGGCTGGTCCGTTTGTTCACCGGAAACCGTCGGCAATTTCACGGCCGTGGGATACTATTTCGCCAGACGACTCCACAAGGATTTGCAGGTGCCTATCGGGTTGGTTAATACGACTTGGGGAGGGACCGTTATAGAGGCATGGATTGAGGGGAAAGTTCTCCGCGATCACCCTGACTTCGCTGAGGTGGTCAGAAACATTGAAGCCGATGCGGCCGATGTAGATAAGTCGGCGAGAATCGCGGCTAAATTGGAGCAATGGAAGAAGCTTTTACCTGCAGTGGCCTACGGTCCAGCGGAAGCCTATTATCCAACCGACTTTGATGACTCTGATTGGAAAACAATTCCAGTTCCAGCCTATTGGGAAAATAAGGGATACAAAGGCGTTGACGGCGTGGGATGGTACAGAAGAAGAGTAACCATTCCTCAATCTTGGGTTGGGAAGCCGCTGACCATCTCCTTGGGCGTCATCGATGACGTCGATGCCACTTACGTGAACGGGAAGAAGGTTGGTGGGACGACTGGATGGAATGTTGAACGGGTTTACGAAATTGATCCCTCGGTTAATAACACGACCGACGTTTCAATCGCGGTGCGTGTGATTGACGGTAATGGACGCGGCGGAATGGTCGGAAGTCGGAAAAAGTACACGCTGAGCGTCGCTGGCGAGGAGCCCATTTCGCTGGCCGGCAAATGGAAAATGCGGCTCGAACCTGCGACTGAGAAACTTGGCCCAGCACCGAGGCAAGCCTATGGTGGTCACAACACGCCAACGGGATTGTTTAACGCGATGGTCAATCCATTGATTCCTTTTAAAGCCCAAGGAGTGATCTGGTATCAAGGCGAATCCAATGGGGAACGTGGCAAGCAGTACCAAACGCTGTTTCCAATGCTGATCAATAATTGGCGGGACAGGTGGCAGGATGAAATGTCTTTTTATTGGGTTCAATTAGCCAACTATCAACCCTCTTCAGATTGGCCTTACGACAGTAAGTGGGCAGAGCTTCGCGAGGCCCAGTCAATGACATTGTCGTTGCCCAAAACGGGGCAGGCGGTCATCATCGACATTGGAGATGCTCGGAATATTCACCCTAAAAATAAACAAGATGTTGGCGAGCGATTGGCACGGCACGCCCTGGCAAAAGACTACGGTAAGTCAATTAAATTTTCCGGGCCAAGTTATAAAAGTTTCGTCATCGAAGATGGCAGAGTAAAAATCGGTTTTGATTTCGACGAAGGACTTAGTTCCAGCGATGGGAAGCCGCTTAAGCGGTTTGAGGTTGCGGGCGATGATAGAAAGTTTCACTGGGGCGAAGCAACCATTGAAGGGAATGAAGTCGTTGTTACCTGTGAGAAAGTCAAATCACCCGTTGCCGTTCGGTATGCTTGGTCGGAAAATCCAGAGGGTTGCAATCTGACCAACGAAACCGAGCTGCCGGCGAGTCCTTTTCGAACCGATTCGTGGTAACTCGTGGTGGCTTGCAGACGCCGGAAAAAGTTACTGCGGCCTTAAGATTTTCTCTGCTCCTTGGGCAAAGAGTGCTTCGGCGACTTCTTTCCCCAGTTGCTTAAAATCGGCGGCGTCAGTTGTTTGTTCGGCGATCAACTTCTGCTGCCCGTCGCGACTGAGCACGGCACCGGTGAGCGTTAGTTGACCGTTAACGACTTTCGTTTTCGCTCCCACGGGCGCTAGGCACCCCGCGAAAAGAGTGCGTAACATGATTCGTTCTGCCATTGCCCGGTGAAAACTGTCGGGATGGTTGAGCTTTGAAACGGCAGAAACGGTTGCCTCATCGTCGCTCCGTGTCTCTAACCCCAAAGCCCCCTGCCCTACGGCGGGCAGCAGTTGGTCCTCATTGAAATCGTGAGTGATTCGATCTTCCCAGCCCAGGCGACGCAGTCCCGCAGCGGCAAGGATGATGGCGTCGTATCCTTCAGTGTCCAATTTTTTCAGTCGTGTATCAACGTTTCCCCGTATGTCCTTTATCTGTAGATCCTTACGGGCGTGCAGAAGTTGAGCACCGCGTCTAACGCTGCCAGTGCCGACGATGGCACCTTGAGGAAGATCGTCAAAGCGGTCGAACTTTGAGCTGACAAACGCATCGTTGGTGCATTCGCGCATCGGGATCGCAGCGATCATTAAACCTTCGGCGTCCTCGGTGGGAAGATCTTTGAGGCTGTGGACGGCGAGGTCAACTTCCCTGTTTTGCAGCGCGACCTGCAGCCTCTTGGTGAACAGGCCTTGCCCACCAATTTGAGCCAGAGATCCGGTCGCGACATCGCCTTCGGTTTTGATACGAACGAGTTCGACTTGATGGCCAAGCTTTTCTAATTCTGCTTTGACCCAATTACTTTGCCACATCGCCAGTTGGCTGCCGCGGGTGCCGAGTCGAATAAGTTGGGGGGAGGCCATAGCTGTCTTAATTGTTGAAGAAAAACCAAATTCTGCCTCATCCTCGAACGCCTCGCAAGTGATATGCAACGAAGCGTAGAGTTTCAATCCACTTTTTTTGGGCGATTGGAAAGACCATTTGATGCTCATCAACGCGATTTGGCTCCCCGGGCAACCACCGCCACGTCGACTCGCGCCGCACCAGCGGCGCGGAGTACTTTGGCACATTGGCTGGTTGTTGCACCGGAGGTCATAACGTCGTCGATGATGACGATGTGTTTTCCCACAACTCTTTGACGATAAAACGGCGATACAGAAAAGGCATCTTTGACGTTCTCAAATCGCTTGAAGTCGGACAACATTCCCTGTTTTTGAGTGGGGCGATCCGCTTTCAACAGTTTCCTTATCGCCGGAATTCCAGTCGTTTTGGCGACCGCATCACAAAGCAGTTCAGATGCTTGAAATCCCTTGCTCATTTTTTTCCGCCAATGGGTAGGAACGCAAGTCAGCAAATCAATATCGTTAATGTGCTCCAGTCTTTCCAATTCATACGCAAGCAGTTCGCCGAGCTGTAACGCGGTGACTTCGCAGCGTTGGCCTTTCATTTTGATAATCAGCGTTTGAAGTAATCCGCCATAGTTATTGACGCAAATGGCTCGTCCGAAACGGAAATCAGAGAACTGGCAAAGGTGACAACGTCCTTTAAGTGCGGCGTGTAACTGAACGATGGCTCCGCAAGTGGGACAGCGTTCATCTAGTGGCGATCGGATTTGATCCAAGCATGCTTGGCACCAGTTTTCGCGCTCGAGTATTTCTCGATCGGCCGTTTGAAGAGTGTGTGAGCGA
>CALDEW010000515.1 GCA_937942355.1 uncultured Pirellulaceae bacterium
AAGACGAAGAAACGCCGGATGGAAGCTGAGAAAGCGGCAGAGTAGAACGTTGATGCGGTGGGGCGTTTAGGCATTCCTTTTAGCAACTGCGCCGGTTGGAATTCGGCGGCGCAGTATAGGTGTAACAATATTGGTCAGACAATCTTTGACAGGAGGAGGCCGTTGTGGAGATTAAGCGGTGGTCGTTCATCTTCTTGGTTTGCTGCATTTTGATCATTCTTACTGTATACGGTTGTAAGTTTTTCGGTTATCGAAATTCGATTGCGAAAGAAACAAGCGTCAGACAATATTTAGAGATTGGCGAGGACATTGAAACAGCCCGAACTAAATTACAAGACAACGGGTTTAACGTTACTGAAATCGAAACACGGCGCGGCTTTGGAACAAAGGTTATGCTTATCAACCTTGTTGAACCAACTTTTTTTGATTACCTCGAATACAACTTGGAAATTGACATGACGCCATTTTCGGCTGAGCCAAATCACTGGATTGTGGTAACAACATCGCCGGGCAGCGATACAATCGCATCTGTAGAAAGCAAGTAACTGTCATTGCGGGTAAGAGTTTGCTTTAACGTTCCAGCGATCTATAATATACTTAGCGTTAAGATGCTCTTCAAAGTCGGCGCGATACGGTCAAAGGCTGAACTCCACGTGAAGGAATTAGATTAATGTCAATCTCTGACGAACTTCAAAAGTTGGATGAACTTCGACGAAGTGGCGCACTTTCGGCTGATGAATTCGAGATCGCCAAAAGAAAGGTCCTTCACGGATCAGAAGGCGTCTCGGGGCCTGACCACTTGGAAGAAATTAAAGCTCAAAATGAAATCGCGCAACTCGATCGTGAGTGGAGACTGGAACGCGAGAACTACATGGTTCATGGAAAGCACGGACACGAGCGCATACCCGGAAAAGCTAGTAGCGTCATCGGTGGACTATTTCTCGTCGGTTTTGGTATTTTCTGGACTGTGACGGCTTCACGTATGACGGGAAGTAGCGGAATTGGTCCACCCGGCGGGGCAGGTGGTTTTGGCTTCTTCCCATTATTTGGCGTCTTGTTCATCCTGATCGGCGCAGGCACAAGCATTTGGTCTTTTCTGAAGGCCGGCCAATACGAGGAGGCTCAGGATCGATACCATCGCCGTCGTCAGGAAATCCTGAATAAGAAGCAATAGAAATAGAGACCGAAGACCGGCGGATAGTAACTATGAATTTAGCATCGCGATTAAATGTGAAGTGCCGCCGGGCGGGTATTCTGAATCTGGGAGACGTGTTATCGTGAAAGAATCTAATGGACCGAGCTTCAGGATGTGCCACCCTTGATCGAGTATCGCGCTTTTCTCAACACTGATCTACCTTTGATCGTTGATCTTTGGTCACGGTTGAGTTCCGTCGAGGGGCTGGTGAATTCGGTGGATGATACGATTTTGGAGAAACACATTTTCTCAAAAATCTATTTTGACCGGTTGGGCTTCTGTGTCGCCATCGAAAACGATCGCATCGTTGGATTCGCTCATGCCGGTTTTCCGCCGAACGAAGATTTGGCGGATCTGGATAAGCAGAGCGGGATAATCGGCCAATTGCGAGTGGAGCCGCGGGACGATAGTGCGGAGATTGGTCGAAAGTTGTTGGAGAACGCTACGGCCTATTGCCGGTCCGAGGGGGCGGAAACGATTTACGCGGGCTGCCTGTTTCCCCATTCCCCTTTCTATCTTGGTCTTTATGGCGGCAGCCGCCATCCGGGTGTGCTCGATTCCGATGATACGATGATGAACATGTTCGCCGATTTCGGTTTTTCGGTCGACGATCAAGTCATCATCATGCAGCGATCGCTTGACGGGTTCAAAACGATCACCGACCGGCAGCAGATGACGGTGCGGCGGAGTTATTTAATCAACGCAAGCACCTACCCAATCGAGAATTCCTGGTGGGAAAGTTGCACTTTGGGGACTGCCGATCGAGAGCGATTCACGGTGATCGACAAACGATCCAAAGAGGTTGGAGGTTCGGTGTCGTTTTGGGATCTGAGGCCGCAATCGTTGTCCAACCCCCAACCCTCTCGGGGATTGTATGGATTGCACATCGAACCCGATTTCCGTCGAGGTGGGTTGGCAACCTATTTGGTCGGCGAGTCTCTGAAGCATCTGGCTGCGTCGGGGATCGCGATGGTCGAGGCGCAGACCAAAGTATCGGACGAAGCGTCGCTCAAACTGTTCACGAAGCTAAGTTTTGAGAAAGTCGCGACCTCTACGTTGATGACGCTTCGGTGATTATTGAGGGTGGCGAGACACAATCGAAGGTGAGCCAAACCTTCGTGACACACGGTATTCGGCGGGTGGGATTTGGGTTAAACTCGGGGCAGATTTTTTTTAAAAAATTGAAGCTCATCGGCTCAGAAAACCCTTGTCAAACTGATCGCCGATTTTCTAAATTAGCAACTTTGACCTTACTGAATTTGGGAATGAATTTTGTCTGAAACCATGATTCAAACGGACGGCCTGAGCAAATTTTATGGCCCATTTGCCGCTGTTCGAGACGTCACTTTTTCGGTTCCGCGCCAGCAAGTCTGCGGGTTCTTGGGGCCCAATGGAGCCGGGAAGTCGACGACGATGAAATTGTTGACGGGCTTCATCGCGCCCACCGAGGGATCTGTGAAGATTGCTGGGCATGATATGGAGACCGAGCGGATAAAAGGCAGTGCCTATATCGGCTACTTGCCGGAAAACGGGCCGCTGTACGAAGAAATGACGCCCAAAGGGGCGCTCAAGTATTTAGGGCGTGCTCGCGGGTTGAGTTCCTCACAACGATCCAATCGGATGGAGTTCGTGGCGGAGAAATGCGATCTTGGCGAAGTGTGGAACAAACCGATCAGTAAACTTTCGCGCGGTTTCCGGCAACGCGTCGGGATGGCTCAAGCGTTATTGCACGATCCCGATGTGTTGATTCTGGATGAGCCGACCAGTGGATTGGATCCGAACCAATTGGTGGGTATCCGCCAGTTGATCAAAGAACTTGGTGAGACCAAGACCGTGTTGTTGTCGACGCACATTTTGCAAGAGGTTGAAATCCTCTGTGAACGCGTGGTACTGATCGATAAAGGCAAAATTGTCTTCGACGGCCCGCGCGAAAAGATGGGCTCCCGCGAGGCGATGGAAAACGAATTTCATCAGCTGACAAAGTTTACGACAGCCTGAATGGGTTCTAACTGCCAACACGTAGTGGATCTTGTTAAAGATCCCAGCGAAGCATTCGGTCTCCGCCTTCCAATTAAAATATTTGAACGAGATTGAGACAGGGGTTTTTAACAAAATCCACTACAACGAATTAACAACGACCATACAACTTTTTGTACCATTTGATTCAAGGACAATCTTCATGAGATTGCATGTTATCTCAGCCGTATTTTGGCGAAACCTTCAACAGTATTTCAGCAGCGTTTTAGGCTACTTGTTTATCGTTGTGTTTGTGACTTGCTGTGCCGCGCTGACGTTCAGTCCCCAGTTCTTTGCCGATAATCTCGCGAACTTGGACCAGTTAAGCCGTTGGTTTTCGTTGCTGCTGTTGATCTTCATTCCTGCGATCACGATGGGCGTGTGGGCGGATGAGAAAAGACAGGGGACCGATTCGATTTTGTTCACGCTGCCGGCGTCTGATTTTGACATCATGATCGGTAAGTATCTTTCGGTCGTCGCGGTTTACACGACGGCTTTGCTGTTCAGCGTGACACAATTGATTGCTTTGGAGGTGTTGGGAGATCCTGATTGGGGCGTGATTGCGACAACGTATCTTGGTTATTGGTTGGCAGGTGTGTCGCTGATCGCGGTGGGCATGTTTGCGTCATCGTTGAGCCAAAGCCCGACGGTATCGTTTATTTTAGGGGCGCTGTTTTGTGCGGTTCCCATTTTGATTGGACGCTATTTCGCCAGCAGTCTGACGCTGGAAAGATTGGGTATTGACTACAACCTCAACGATTTCACGCTGGGGCTGGTTCCTTTAACCAATGTCCTGTACTTCGTTGGACTAACGGTATTCATGCTGTATTTGAACATGGTCGCGATCAGTGAACGACGGTGGAAGCCAAGCAGTAAAGCGCAACTGTTGATGCAGTACGTTGTGCGAGCGATCAGTTTAGCCGTCGTGTTGGCGTCGGCAGTTTATTTGCTCAACGCCAGCGGTTCGGCGGCATCGGCTCAAGCGGACCTTACTTCGGAAAGTCTCTATACGCTCGACGAGGCAACGATTGAGACCTTGGACAAGGTCAAGAACGATGATCAAGTGATCGAGATCGAGGTTTTCGTCAGCGATGATATTCCACGCAAGTACGTTAACACGAAGAAGCGATTGCTGGGTTTGGTAAAGCAATACCGTGAGTACGGTGGCAGTAACGTGTCGGTGACCGTTTTCGAAGTCGCCCCCAACAGCACACAAGGCACCGACGCGCGGGGCAAGGGGATTGAGCCTTTGGACGATCGTTCCGAAGAGTACGGCCGGATCATTGAACGCGAAGTGTTCTTGGGTGTTTATATTTCAAGCCCCGAACGAACAATCGCGATTCCCTTCTTCGAAGACAACGACACGATCGAATACGAACTGAGTCGTTCGATTGCGGCGGCATATAAACGTGGCGACAAACCAACGCTCGGCATCTTGGAGACGGACGCTTTCTTTAGTGGTCCGGAAGTTCAGGGCCGGCGACTTCAATGGGCCTATTCGACGACGCTGGAGCATTTGGAAAGGGACTACGATCTAAAACGGCTTACGGCTGATCGATTATCAGGATACTTGGTACCACCAACCGCAGATGACGATCAATCGCCTGCCGCGGAGGCTCCTTTAAAGGCCCCCGACGTGTTGCTGGTTGCGGATCCGGCCAGTCTGGATGATATGGGGATGGCGTTGTTGGTGCAGTACATCCAAGCAGGGCATCCGACTTTAATTCTGGGTGATCCGTTGCCTTTTTACTGGACTTCGCAAGCGCCCATCGGGTTGGGGATTCTCAACGCTCCCCAGCAAGAACGTGTGAATAGGAACTCACGATATGCCCAAGTCCTCGCCAGTTCGCAGAATCCAAAATCTGATGGTGGCAACGCGGGACCGTTGAATGCGGCGCTCGGAATCGAATGGAACACCGGGCAAACGGTTTGGAATTTCCTCGACCCTCATCCTGACTACCGAGGATCATGGCCACAGGAAAGGCTGGGTTCTGTTTGGCCTGAAGTTTATGGCCCTTACGAAAAGGCATTCAATTTCATCAAGAATAACGATTCAGCTGTTTTGATTAACCAAGACAATTCAATCACGGCGGGATTAAAGGAGCTGTTGTTTATTTATCCTGGCACGATCAGTAAAGCCGAAGATAGCAAACTGGATTTTGAGCCTCTCATTACCGCCGGTGAAACGTCTGGTGTTAGTTCTTGGGACGTCGTGACGACAGATGCTCCGCAGTTTAACCAATATACGATGTCGCAGACGCGCGTCGTCAACCCGGTTCAATCCGCCAGCGTCGACAGCGCAGATCATGTGATCGCTGCCAAAATTTCTGGCAGCGGCGATTCGCCAGTCAACGTCGTCTTCATTGCGGATCTGGACTTTGTGAGTGATTGGTACTTCCAACAAGAAGAGGCCCTGGATCAACGATTGGACAGCCTTGCATTGCTGTTTAATGCTTTGGATATCTTGTCGGGATCAGATCAGTTTGTTGGATTGAGAAATCGGCGTTTGGTCCCCCGTACGTTGACTCGGCTCGAGTCAATTTTTGATGGCTTTCGCGCCGAAAAAGCGAAGGCTGACCAAAAGCGGGACGAAGAAGTTCGGGCGCTCTTGGAGGTCGAACAAGCGAAACTGGACGAAGCGACGGCAAAGATCCAAGACAACCAGTCGATGGGTTTAGGCGAGAAACTTCAACAGACGTTTCAAAGTGCTTCGGATTCTCAGCGCCGGTTCGAATTGAAACAGGCCAAGCTAATGCGTGAAAAGAATATCGAAGACGAAAAATCAAAAAGTCAGCTTCGATCTAGCATCGAACATCAAGAAGGCATCACTCGTTGGATGTCCGTCCTATTAGCACCGTTGCCGGCACTATTGCTGGGCGGAGTTGTGCTGTGGTATCGCCAAGTCGGTGAACAGCGCGATATTGCGGCGGATCGGCGAGTGTAGTGGATCCTGCTGAAGATCTATCAAAAGAACAAGTAATACAAGATACAAATCATCATGAATGAAACGACTAAAACTGCAGCGTTTTTAGGTTCCGCTGTGGCCATGCTCTTGGCCGCGGTTTTCACAAGCTACGCCAACCAACCGAAACCGTCGGATGATTTTGAAACGATCGGTCAGCCGTTCTACGCGGACTTTGAAGGGACCAATCAAGCGAAATCGTTGGTGGTTACTTCGATTGATCCGGACGCGATCAAGAAACAGAAGTTTGAGATTAAACAGATTGATGGGCTCTGGCAGATCCCCTCTCATGACGGCTATCCTGCGGAGGCTGCCGAACGTCTGGCCAGGACTTCGGCGTCCTTGGTAGGGCTGACACGCGATTCATTGGTCGGTCGCCGGACGTCGGATTATGAGAAATTCGGCGTCGTTGATCCCAGGAATGACGACATTGTAGACATCGAATCTGTTGGCCAAAGCGTGACCTTGCGCGACGCGAACGAAGATGTGCTGGTCGACTTGATCATCGGCGATCAGGCTGATGAAGATCAAGACGAAATGATGCTCGAACCCAGCAGCGACGAAACCTTCTATTACGTGCGACGCGCGGACGAGACAAACGTCTATCGCATTCCGCTGAGCATTGAACTTTCTACGAAGTTTTCGGACTGGATCGAACCCGATTTACTTCAAATGGAGGCAACGGAAGTTGTTCAGTTGGAGATGAACAACTATCAGATCGAAGAGCGGTCCAGCGGCGTGTTTGGCCAAGTGAAACAACTGATGAAGGTCAAAGGCGATGAAATTTCATTATCGCGCAAATCATCGACCGACGATTGGGAGCTTGGAAAGCTCAAGCCCGAGTCGGAAAAGGTTAAGCAAGCCGCGGTCAATGCCGTGGTCGGGGTGTTGGATGACATGGCGATTGTTGATGTAGAGAAGAAACCGACGTTGGACGGGCGGATTCTGTTGGATGCGGATTTGAATTACAGCGTCACGCCCGCTCAGGCGAAACTGATGTCAATTAATTCACAGAGAGAGTTGGACGCGCTTTCTAAGGATCAGAAGCTCGAATTCCAAGCCTTGCAGATGGGAATCATGGAGCTGCAACGGGATCTCGAATCGAAGGGTTTTAGTTTTGGGCAAACGGGACGGAAGCTGGAATTGGTTTCTGCTGGTGGCGAGATGCGGGCCGGCACCTCAACCGGTTTGCGGTACACATTGCATGTCGGAAAGGCTCCTGCAAATACAGCCGCCGAGATTGATGTCGCTGGTGCCAGCGATGGGAAATCGGAGGAAGACGAAAAGGACGGCGATGATGAAGACGATGCGACCGAAACCGAAGTTGAAGAAGACGGCGCCGATGAGAATGCCGATGGCGACGCCACTAAGAAGCCGAATGCGGAAGAAGGGAATTCTGATGATGAAAGCGCTGACGATTCCAATCGCTATGTTTTGATACGAGTCGCGTTTGACGATTCGTTGCTGAGCGATCCCGGAGAGAAGCCGGTTGCACCCAAAGAGCCTACCAAGCCCGAGGGATACACTGAGCCCGGCGACGATGGAGAATCGAAAGACGCAGACGGCGATGAGCCGGAGGCTGTTGAGGATACAGCGGCGGATGAGTCCGACAGTAAAGACGGTAGCGAGGAAGATGAAGCGCCCAAGCCGAGCAAGGTGGAACGAAATCCAGCATTTGTGAAATACGACGAGGATTTAGCGGCTTATGAGGAAGCAAAGGTGGACTACGAAGTCGCCTTGAGCACTTACGAAGCCGCGGTCAGTGAGAGGGAATCTCAAATCGAAGTTGGGAAGAAGAAGGCTGAGATTTTAAACGGGCGGTTCGAGAAGTGGTATTACATCGTTAGCTCAGAGAATTTGAAGACGTTGCAGAGTAGTCGCGCGGAGCTGACCGAACCTGTCATCACGACGACGCCGGAAGATGAAGCGGCAGTAGATGCAAAGGCAAACCGACCTGACGTTTCCTTCCCTGTGGTTGACACCGAACAAGAGAAAGAAGATTCAGAAACAGAAGGGGACGCTGCCGTTGAGAAGCCTAGTGTCGAAAAGCCAGAAGTTGACAAACCTTCTGAGGATGGACCAACGGAAAAGGGTGATGGCGCTAAAGAAGAGGATTCCGAACCGGATACTGATGAAGGCAGTGTGGAGCCTAAAACTGAGGATCCCAAGCCAAAAGAATCAGAAGCTGAGGACGTGAAAGCTGAGGACGTGAAAGCGGATGAAGTTGAACCAGCTTCTCCGGAGGCTGCTGACGAAACGACGACGGATGAAGTCGAATCGGGCGAATCGTCCGCCGATGAACAGAAGTAGAGAAGCTGGAGTAGTGCATTTGGATATGGGTTCTCGACGTACTTCACTTGTGATGGTTGACGTACCTGTTGCGGAGCTGAAAACGGATTCGTTTGCTTAGACTCTTAGTTGATTTTGATCGAAAACTTGGCAGGGAAAACGATAAGCGTGAATTGTTTTGCATTTCGGGAGCTAAATTGATACGATTTAGTTGGGATGGCGTGGTCAACAATCTCTTCTCCGGAGTCCTTTCCAATGCGACTTTCCAAAAAAAACCTTTCTTATCGTTTTCGTTCGCGGGTTGCTTTTACGCTGGTTGAACTTCTGGTCGTTATTGCGATCATTGGCGTTTTGGTTGGTATGTTGCTTCCGGCGGTGGCTCAGGTGAGAGAAGCTGCGCGAAGAATTTCTTGCGCGAATAATCTCCGGCAACTCGCTTTGGCTTGTCATAACTATCAGTCATCGTTCCAGCGATATCCCGAAGGTGCTAACATTGGGCAAGGCGCGGGATGGTCAGCTCATATCCTTGCGCAGATTGATCAAGTACCCCTCGCTAAAATGGTCATATTGGATGATAGGTCAGGCGCGTGTGCGGGCAGTGGAACAGCCGGGCACTGGGCAAATGCCGATAACGATGGAAACGAGCAGGCTTGCCAAACGTTTATCCCAGTTTTCAGGTGTCCAGCAGATCCTGTAACCGAACACATTCAATCGGGTGGAGCAGCCGAAAGAATTGAAGAAAGAGTTCCATCCAGTTATCTGGGTTCTGCCAGCGGCGATCAGGTCCTACAAGCCCAGCTGATTGTTACTTCTTCCTCGCCGGGGCATGACCGCCATAAAAACATGGTGAAGCCTCGTCGCAATGGAATTATCATTCCCAATCAAGATGCGAGTTATTTTAGGTCCTGCGGTGGGGGCAATAACCTTCTCAGGACTCGGGTTGCTTATGACGACGTTGAAGATGGCGTCTCAAACACGATCATGCTGGGAGAGTCAGTGTTCGATACCTCTGACTACAAAGGAGAATCGCGCGGCATAGACCATTGGTGTTTTGGTTCGCCGCAGGTTGATAAGCGTCAAGAAATTTCGGAGTTCTTAGCCAGCACTGGAACCGAGTTAAATCTGTATCACAAGAATCCTGATTCGGTTTTGGATGCCGAAAGCCATGCGGAAGCAAAACGACGGTTTGATAGGATGGCCTTTGGTTTCGCAAGTTGGCATGCAAGCAACACTCTTAATTTTGCTTTTGGAGATGGTTCGACTCGTATTTTGACGGACGACACAGACACCGATGTGCTGCGCAGATTGGGTGATCGTGATGATGGTGAAATTTTTGAGGCAGGTGACTTCTAGCTTAAGATGTTTCTCTTCGGCGAAAGCCAGAAATTGGAGTCTTTAATTCATCTAACATCGAGTCCTAAATACAGAACTATTATGGTGAAGATCTCAATTCCATCAGTTTTTCTTCTCTGCGGTTTGGTCGTGTTATTCTCGGGTTGTCCCGACTATTCCCATCTGCGTCCTGAACCTGACTATCAGAATATGGTCGATGGCGGTGCAGAGGACAGCACCGAAGACGCGGTTAAATAGGAATTGGACTACGATTCCATTGTTTGGTATCCGACTGGATGACGGATCAAAAATTGGATATGATTTCGGCAATGAATTACCTCACCAAGCGAAGTCCAATGTGCGTCAAAAACTGTATCGGTTTCTCTCACGACCGAACCATTGCGATTCTTTTCGAGTCCTAGCTGCTGCCACGTAGCTTTTTCAGACCGTCCATCAAATTTGGGACGGTTCTCCCACACGGCTGCTGATTCTCCGTCTGAATTTTCGCCGATGTTTTTTACCTCTAGGACCACAGAAAGTTTCCCATGAAGGAAATGCTCGAAGAAAAACTCGCCAGCTTCATTGATCTCGAAAAGCAGATGCTTGATCCTGAAGTTCAATCCAACTCCAGCAAGATGGCGGCGGTGGCGCGGCAACATGGATCGCTGGCCAAAATCGCGGGCAAGTACAAACGTTTCAAGGAGCTAATCGCGGAACTGGACGAATTGAACGAGATGGCTCAGAGCAGCGACGCTGACGAACGCGAAATGGCCGAAGCCGAAATCGAAACGCTGACCGCGGAGCGCGAAGAGATTTGGGCGGAACTGCTGGATATGACCATTGGCGGCGAAGACGCCAACCGAACGCGCTGTGTGATGGAAATTCGTGCTGGCACCGGCGGCGACGAAGCGGCTCTGTTTGCCGGTAACCTGTTTGAGATGTACACCAAACACTTCGAAAGCAAGAAGTGGAAGGTGGAAGTGATGGAATCGAGCCCCAACGAAATCGGAGGCTTCAAAGAAATCACGCTCGGCGTGGAAGGTGAAGGCGTCTATCGCGAACTGCAATACGAAAGTGGCGGTCACCGTGTCCAACGTGTCCCCGAAACGGAAACTAAAGGACGTGTGCACACTTCGGCGGCAACGGTGGCGGTTCTGCCAGAGCCCGAAGATGTCGAAGTCGATCTTAAACCGGCCGACTATCGGCGCGACAATTATCGTGCAAGTGGTCCGGGTGGCCAGAAAGTCAACAAGACCGATTCGGCCGTGCGGTTGACTCATCATGAAACCGGCATCGTCGTGGCCATTCAAGACGAAAAGAGTCAGCATAAAAACTTGGCCAAAGCGATCCGCATTTTGAAGTCGCGCATCTACGACTTTAAGCGGAGTGAAATCGATAAGGAACGAGCCGACGAACGGAAGACGCTGGTGGGGTCAGGTGACCGCAGCCAACGCATCCGAACCTATAACTTCCCCGATAACCGAGTGACGGATCACCGAATCGGATTGACGATCTATAAACTGGATCAGATCATCGCAGGAAACGTCAGTCTTCTAACGGACGAACTGATCGAACACGACCGGCAGACCCTGCGAAGTTCAATGGGCGCGAGCGACTAATCCGCTGGTCGTCGAGGCTTTCTACCGACTGCCAGGATTATCCAACGACGGCAGCAGCACACTTTGGGGCTCTCCGTCTTGATCAATACTTTGATTGAAGTTTTGGTCGAAGAATGCCTCCTCTGGCAGTGGTAGGTCTTCGATGGAATTCTCCAACACGGTTTGCTCAGGCGTCAAATAGATCATGCGATTCCCGTGCCCTTGATCCACACCGGCTTGTGTCATCGCCGGTTCATCCAACAAATCAGGCGTGGGGGCTTGGACCTGTTTCTCGACCGGTGAAGCGTAGTCAGATTCGCCGAAGATTGGGAGCAACCGTTGAGCAAGCTCGTCATTGCGATAGGTTTGCAGCGATTGATGGAATAGTTTGCTGGCGGTCGTTTTGTATCCGAGGCAACCGTAGTGATACCCCAGTAACGTCCGAGCTCGATTATCATCCGGGCGCCGTCTCAGGTAGTTTGCCAATGAGCGCGTGTGGGCCACATAATCATCTTGCCCGTAAAAGGTGTCATAGTTTTTTGAAATGTATCCCCATTGAGACTCCGGCAGCAGCCCAGTTGCCTTCTCAAGCATCAAGATCGCGACAGAATATTTGCCGATCGCGAAATTACATTGGGAACAAAACAGGTGCATCAACCCGTTGTACGGGTCGGCTTTGACGGCTTGATCGCAATAGTAGGTCGCGTCGCCGTAGCGGCCTTGATGAAATGCCTGTTCCGCGTGGCCTTGAAGGTTCGAAGCTTCCGGAGACGACTTAATTGCTGGCGTGGCCCGCGACTGAAGCAGACGTTGTTGCAGGTCAAAATGAGAATTGATGACTTGCTGCGGAGAGTCTTGGAAGTGTTGATTGGTAATGGTGGCCGGCGTTGCGGTGGATTTTGATGTGCGGCTTACTCCCGTTTGAAGCGGTGGCCTCAACGAATTCCGAAACTCGGCGTCGTAGGCTGTGATGTTCGACGGATAGTTGCCGATCGAAATTGCCGCCCTTGAACGCGCCGAATACGAGTTGCCCCAGTAATAAGGCAAAGCGTAGTAACCCTGCGTGTAGAGACTTCTGTTGGGGCCGTTAAAGTTGCGCGGGGGATTTTGAGGTGGCCGCTGTCGATATGCCCAATGACTGGGCACAGCGCTTTTGGGCGCCTTGTGGACTTGTTTGTATGACGGACGGGCAGGCGCGTTACGTCGTGACTTTATCGAAAATTGAAACGCAGAACATGGCTCCGGCAATAGAAGCATTGAGATCGCTATCGCCAAAACGAGTGGGCCGCGATGCAAAGATGATGCAATTCGATTCATTCGATTGGCCTCAAACCCTAAATAGCAAAGTGTTCCTCGTTTCCTTAGGAAACCATTTACTATTTATTGTCATCTTGATAGCCCCCGCTTGAGAAACTACCGGCGCTTGGGATTTGTGCCGGTTGTGCCGAGATTTCCACTTCGCTGACACGTGCTTGAGGTCCCTTCAGTTTCTGATTGTGCTTTAAAGCGGCCAAATGCCTTGTTCTTTAAGCGATTCGACAGCGTTGAGGATCACGTCGGGCGAGTTCATAAGCGAGATGCAAGCAAATGTGAATCCTGCCACCATGATCGAAGACAAGATCAGCATCTTGAACGCTTCGTAGTATTGGTTGCGTCTTATGGCGCGTGTTTCGATGGCCACCTTCTGTTGATAGTACTTTTGCGAATCTAGTTCGTGATGGGTTTTCATTGCGTTCTCCAAAACAAGAAGTAATTGTGATGGATTACCCTATTCGCATTGTCTGTGCCAATCAAAAAAATGATTGAGAAAACACGCGTTTTCGTGAGCGCAATTGACTTTGCTCCAGAGTGCTCAACAAAAGCGCGTTGCTGTTTGGCAACGTTGCCGGCGATCAATGATAACGAATCGAAACATGTTGATAAAAATCATCATCAGTCCCCGGCGGTACTTGCTGGGATGTAGGGCCGGTTCCTGTCGGCCATGCCTCATCTTCACGTGAAGAGGCCGGTGGAGAACCGGCCCTACGCATTACAAATCAAATCCCAACGTGAAATGGCAATTCCGGACTCGTTGCCTCGTCCACTACGGCTTTTCCAGGAAGGACTTAATTTTAAAAATCGCCACGGACGCCATTGGCATCGACGGTAAAGTTATCGACAAAGAAGTTATTCCACAACTTTTCGTCGTATCCGAAGTCTTTGCCCGTAATTTGTTTCAGCGCGTTCAACGATTGCTCGTTACTGACTTCCTTCTTTATCGTTTGCGGCCCGCCGCCGGTCGAGAACCCAAGCCCGCCGTTACTGGAGAAAGTCGTGTTCAGCCGCCCTGCCTCCGTCGCACCGGGTCTCGGCACCTCGCGCACAGCCACCAATGAATCAATCAACGGCACTAAAACTTCACGTGGATTGGCACCGGGAACCTGTGAAAGAGTTCGGATTAGAATTGCGGCTCTTTGAGAGTACGTAAAATCTTTGTTGTTAAGATAAGCAGCGATCGCACGCCGCATGGCGAAATCTTGATCAAACTCAGGTTGTTGCAGCAGCGTCAACGCGCGCTCTCGAATCTCCCCATCGACGTCGGTGATACTGAAGTACACAAGTGCTCCCGCGGACGCCAAAGACGGAGTCTCACCAAACGCTTCGACATACAGCTTGCGCAAGGCCGGTGGTTGATCCTTTTTCCTGGCACCTTCTTCGAAAATAAAGTTGGCCGACTCGGGCGTGACGATGTCAAACAACATTCGCTCAAGCTCAGCCGGTGACAGGCGGGACCGATGAAGTTCGCGTGTCCATCTCGAAAATTTCTCTTTTAACGATCCTGCGCGTGCATCTTTTTGATCGACGTTTTTCTCTACGCGCTGGGCCAGCTTGGGTATCCAATTTGATTTCTCACGTACATAGCCATACTTTCGATAACGCAACTCCTTTAGGGACCACTGGCCATTGAAATCTTCATAGCCCAACAGCTGCCGCGCCTTACGATCGTTGGGTTCGATGGCAATGATGTTTTCAAGGTGGTATTGAATTTGATCTTTGAATTTAGTGCGCCCACGCGACTGAGATTTGCACCAATCAATTATTTCCCAATTTGCCTCCGCCGTAGCGGGCAACTTATCCCGGAGAGCGATATACCGTTTTTGATCTTCGTCAGCGGGCAAAACCGAACCGACGTATTTCTGATCAAGTTTAATGATGCTGCCTGATTCGGTTTCGAAAATTACGAATTTGCGATTTTCGGTTTGTGTTTGGTTGATCAGACGAACCTCAAACTCACTGCCGCTACGGAGTTCGACCATGTCGTCCATGCGTTGGTTGTCGGTGCCCTGAGCCACGGCAACGTTGGTGAGCATCGGAAGTGTCAGAGCAATCGTGATGACTGCAGCGGTTATGGTTTTTTCGAAGTTCATTGAGCTTACGTGGTTCTGAGACCTGAAACCGGATATAATCTCATTATCGCACTGTTGCGGATGCAGTTCATTAGAAAAACGGACAAAAATATTCAAACCATGGCCAAAATCAGTTACGACAAGATGGCTAAGCTGTTTAAGCGGCTTGAAACCAGCTATTCAGCGGGAATTGATTTGCTTTCTGCCTATCAGAAAGAGCGGTCAATCGGATCGCCCCAAGACCGGCTTCAGGCTAATCGAATCGTCAACGGCTTGAAGGACGGTGAAAGTCTTGCCACGGCGATGCGCTCTGTGGAAGGCTACTTTCCGGAGCTGGCCGTTGCCGTTGTCGAGGCTGGTGAAACGGGCGGGCGGTTGGAAGAATCCTTCGGGCGGCTTGCCAAGCACTATAGAGACCTTGTCGATTTTCGCAACAAGTTCTTGATGTCGATCGCTTGGCCGGCATTTGAATTGGTGGCATGCGTGGTAATTATTGGTCTGCTGATTTTGGTCATGCATTATGTGTTGGTTAACATTGGCGGCGTAGCGCCGATCGATTGGTTCGGCATGGGCAGTACGACAGGTAATTTTTTATTGTACGTCGGTTTGATGACGGTCTTTTTTGGCACTCTGGCGTTTCTGATTACCGGTGCGCGGCTGGGATGGTTCGGGACTTTGCCAATGAGGATCGCGCGACGTGTGCCAATTGTTGGCAAGACTTTCGAGAGTTTAGCGTTGTCCCGATTGGCGTGGACGATGTCGGTTGCCGAAAACGCGGGGATGGATGCGCTCGATAACGCTCGTTTGGGTCTGTCAGCCACCGAGAACTATTACTACAAAGCACTTCAACCTGGGATTTGCGATCACTTGCGATCGGGTAAAACCTTTTACGAATCCTACAAGTGCACCGAGGCGTTTCCACAAGATTTTTTAGACTACGTTGACGTTGGTGAAACCGCTGGCGAATTAGCAGAAACGATGAACCGGGCTTCGAATGACTATCAGAAAAAGGCGGAAGTCAGCATGAAGATTCTTGGGACGATCGGATTTGTGCTGATGTTTGGATTCGTCGCAATCGTAATCGGCGGTTCGGTGATTTTGTTGTATAAGAAACTTTACATTGACAGCATCAACAATGCCTTAGATGGTTTGCTTTGACTTACTGCGGTAAACTGGTATCCAACACTGCATTTCATCGGCGTCACGTACTGCCGTACATCCTTCATCGACCTGTGTTTATGATAAAAAAACTTACAATTTTCGGCGTCGGCTTGATCGGCGGCTCGCTAGCCTTGGCCCTTAAACGGGCCGGCGCGGTTGGCGAGGTCATTGGATGCAGTCGTAATGAATCCCACCTGCGGCAAGCGGTGGAACTTGGCGTTATCGATGGTTTTGAGCTCGATCCAAAAGTTGCTGCGGCCGGTGCCGATGTAATCTTCCTCAGCGTACCGATGCGTGCGATGGAAAAAGTGATGTCCAGTTTCAAATCGGCGGTTGGCCCGGATACGATCATTACCGACGGAGGCAGTAGTAAGGCCAGCGTCGTTGCAGCGGCGAAGAATGTGTTTGGCGATGTTCCGGCGAATTTCGTTCCCGGGCATCCGATCGCCGGTCGCGAGAAGAGCGGTGTTACTGCTGCAATCGATAGCCTGTACGAGAACCACAAGGTGATCCTGACGCCGCTTGCCAATACCCATGATTCGGCTGTTGACCTTGTTAAGAAGATGTGGGAAACCGTCGGTGCACACGTAGAGACGTTGGATGTCGAGCAACATGATCGCGTGCTGGCGGCGACCAGTCACCTTCCGCATGTTGTGGCTTATGCGATGGTCAATACGCTGTCCAAAACGACGTTTGTGGACGAGATCTTTCAGTATGCGGCCGGCGGGTTTCGTGATCTTTCGAGAATTGCGTCCAGCGACCCCACGATGTGGCGAGATATTTGCTTGGAGAACAAAACGGCGATCCTTGAAATGGTAGCCGCCTATCAACAGACCCTTGATACGATCAAAATGAAAATAGAGAGTGATGATGCCTCAGGCCTGTTTGAGATATTCGAAGAAGCCAAAACGACGCGTGACAGTCACGTTCATCTGGGCGACTCAAAATCGCGTCACTAGGCCGGTGTCTGTCGGCTGTCGAAGGTAAACCTGTTATAAAAAATGCTTAAAACGAGCTGGTTTACCTTCATAGATCAGCGACATTCTGCTATTTTCATGTCTTCGAAAATCAATCGTCTCGTCTAATTAGCCCGCATCCTTAGATGCCCACAATTATTGTCTTATTGGTCGTCTAGGGAACCGTCGTGAAATACGCTGCCGTGGGAAACATTTCGATTCACTTGCCAGAGCGAATCGAGACCAATGAGGAACTTGCCGCCGACAATCCTCGTTGGGACATGGAACTGATCGCGTCCAAAACCGGGGTCTACGAAAGACGAATTGCCGCCGACGGCGAAACTTCGGCTGATCTTGGTGTGAAGGCAGCGCAGAAGTTGTTTGACGAGCACGACGTAGACCCTAAGTCAATCGACTTTTTGTTGTTCTGCACGCAAACGCCAGACTATCCGTTACCGACGTCTGCTTGCTTGATTCAGGATCGTTTGGGGCTGCCGACGTCCGCGGGCGCGCTTGATTTCAATCTCGGCTGCAGCGGATTCGTATACGGACTTTCGCTGGCCGATGGATTGATTCGTTCGGGGGCTGCCAAACGCATCCTGTTTATTACTTCCGAGACCTATTCCAAATTCATCGACCGAAACGATCGAAGTCTACGTACGATTTTCGGAGATGGTGCCGCGGCGACGTTGATTGAATCCTCTGAGCAGCAAGAGCTCAGTTCGTTCAAGTTCGGCACTGATGGCAGTGGTGCGGACACTCTGATCGTTTCCAAGGGCGGTCACCGAAAATCCGACGATGCGATCGGGCCTCGCAAGAGGAAACGCTGGAAGAGCGAGCTGTATATGGACGGTCCGGCGTTGATTCAATTCACCGTAGGCAGCATTCCGGGGCTTTGCGAGAGCATTCTGCAAGAGGAATCTCTAACCCAAGACGATGTCGATAGCTTCTTGTTTCACCAAGCAACGCGGAAAATGTTGGATCAATTGCGACAAACGATGAAAATTGATCCTGCGAGAATGCCGCTGCGAATGGAGAAGGTTGGCAACACCGTTTCGTCGACGTTGCCAATTTTGATTCATCAGCTTCGTGAGAGTGGTGACTTGAAAGCTGATTCGGCGAATATGTTGATCGGCTTCGGTGTCGGTTGGTCGTGGGCCGGGTGTATGTGGCGGGGTTGTTAGTGGCGTATGGTTGCAGCTTGTGAAGGTCTCGGGCGGAGCCACGACCTCCCGGCTACGGTCCAACGTATGGGCTGACGATTTGCGATTGGTTGTTGACGCGATAGACACCGGGTTCGAGTCTTAACTGACGTTCAATGCGAGATCTTTCTTCAGCCGACCCGACAAAACCTTGTATCGTTGCGGTTTGATTGGCGATTGAAATCTGAACGCCTGCGCCGTCGTTGCCCATGTTGGGAATGCGGCGGATGCGATTCTGAAAACGATCTGCGACTCGAGATCCACTGGCTCGCGGAGAAGAAAACTGCGGCCGCAAGTTCGCGCGCACGCTACTGCGAAAAACTTGAAAACCTTTCACTTGTCCTGTACCGCCAAAACCTGTGTTTTGATTTTGGTTGTTGCGTCTGCCACCTCCGCCACCGGTTCCACCGCCTGATCCAACATCATTCGTGCCGCCACCAAAACTGGCACCGTCAGACAGCGGGGGGCCTGATAATTCTCCCGGCTGCCCGATAAATCCGTTCTCTTGAATTCTGGTGCCCGTAGGTCCAACGAATCCTTGGTTCCGCAGGTCGGTGGTTTCCTCGCCACCGAGGACATTACCAAAATCGTCGCCGAACACCCCTGAGCCACCGCCAATATTGCCGCCAAAATTTCCACCGCCGCCCAGATCACCGCCTCCTCCGCCAAAATCTCCTCCGTCGGTAGGAAATCCGAGATCACCCGGGTCAATTCCCCCGCCGCCTCCGCCTCCGTCGAACTGAGCCGCCGCGTCCTGAGGGCCGCCGCAATACGTGAAGCTAAATAGGACGACCACGCAAATTAGTCGTGCAACTACCAGGAATCGGCTTTTGGAAGACTTAAGTTTGAAGCTCAGAAGCATGATTTGACCGCCCATAAAATTAATGTCAGACAGAGTTATTATCGACCTTCAATGGCGTTTGGCCTATGATAAAGAGGAATATCTTGCTTACCTGATTGGAACCATTCGAGTCCGTAAAAATTTCGGCAACACTCAAAGTTTACCCAAAACGATCGCCTTAAAGATCCATTGGAACCATTTTTGAAACAAGTTGCTATCAAATGAGGTTATAGAAACCGCTTGGTTATTTTCAACTTAAACCTGTTACCACTTAAAAAATACAACGATGCAAAATTATATTTCTTTTCCCGCGATTTCAAAAGCGCTTGCAGTAAGCGGAGTACTTTCTTTCCTTCTGATTTCATCGCCAACGCCAGCGTTTGCTCAATCTCAGGAATTGCCTGATAAACCAGACACTCAAGAATTACTTCCCGAAACGACCGTCGGACTGTTAAAGCTTCGTAACTTCAGCGAGTTTGCGGAGAAGTATAACGCCAGTAGTTTCGGGCAAATGATGCAATCGGATTCCGTGGGGCCTTTGGTAAACAGTTTATACGACAATGCTGCGAAACAATACGAAAACGTGAGTGAGGATGTTGGCCTTTCGCTTGAAGAGATTCGATCGTTGCCTTCTGGAGAGATCACGTTTGCGATCATCGCACCGCGACGCAAAGACCTCCAGTACGTTTTGATGATGGAGACGGATGAGGACAACGAAGCCGTCGATAAGGCATTTGAACGTTATCGGGAAGCGATGGAAAGTTCGCTGGAATCAGCAGGTGAAGATGCTGAATCTGAGTTGAAAACGGAAGAGAATGATTTTGGCGTGAGTATCGAAACAATGATGGCAGCGGGCAATCGTGTTTACACTTGCAAGCACCAAGGTCTGGTCATCGCTTGTACTTCCGAAGATGAACTGAATGACATGTTTATTCGCTGGTCGGGCGCGGAAGTCGATAAAGTGCGTTCACTTTCGGAGAATCGTAAGTTCGTCACGATCGCCAATCGTTGCGCCGTCTCGGATGACGCATTGCCGGACGCTCGTTTCTTCTTTGATCCAATCAGCCTATTCAAAGCGGCCTCACGCGGAAACGTCGGAGCAAACTTTGCGGTGGCAATGCTGCCGACGTTGGGTTTGGATGGAGTGCTGGCCGTTGGCGGTAACATGTACATCGATCACGACGAATACGAGAGCATTTCGCACGGCCATTTGATGCTGGCGTCTCCGCGCGAAGGGGTGCTCAATGCACTGGCTATGAAACCGGATTCCTACACGCCGGAGCCTTGGGTACCGGTTGATATCGCAAACTATATGACGACCAGTTGGGACGTTCCGCAGATGTTGGCATCGATCAAGGAGATCTCAGACAAAATTGTGGATGGCCAGTACGACGAATATTTCGAAAACCTGCAAAACGAAATCGAAAAACGCGATTCGGATGTCAATCTGCAAGACGACCTTATTGCCAATCTTACGGGACGCTTCTCTGTTGTCCGTCCGATCCTTTCTGGCGATCAATTGAACGGAATTGGAAATGCTGCTTCGTTTGGCATTAGCGATCCTGAAAAAGTCGAGGAGTCGCTGAGTGAGATTTTTGGTTCTGAAGACCTCAGCCGGTGGTGGGCTGAGCGCGAGCACGGTTCTGTTAGATATTGGACCAAATCGGAGGAGTCTGTTAAATACAGAGAAGACCAAGTGAAGGCACGACGTGATCGGAGAAGGAAACGAGCGGAGGATCGTGGTGAGGAAATTGCTCCATTCGGTCCACGTCCTGAGGTGCGAAAGGGATTTCCAACCTTTGGCATCATCGGTGACCAAGTTGTGTTCAGCGATTCCGAGGAGTTCTTTCAGTACGCGGTGGACACGTTCAATGGTGATAAACCTGCGCTTGGTGACGATGAGGATTTCCTTAAGGACATGGACACGATGACCAAATTGTTGAAGTCCGATTTGCCGGCGGCGGTGTTTTATGCAGACTCTCGACGGGAAATCGGGTTTTATCTTAAGGCGCTTTCCAACGACAACATGATGAAGGTGCTCGACCATAGCGCCGAAAAAGACGAAAGCGGATTTTTCTCAGATATGAAAGCTTCTATCGAAGAACATGGTTTTCCTGAAGTCGAAGATATCCAGCAGTACCTCTCCACCTCTGGCGGATTCATTACAACCGATGACTCAGGCTATCACTTCTTGCTATTCCAAGAGAAGCCGAATCAAGAATAGGGTTAGGTCCAATAGTGTTCGGCACGTCAAATGCTTATTACGACTCAACTCAATTTTGGTTAAGGGCAACTGCAAAGATTATTCGTAACCGTTCACGGGTTCAGATTGACGCAGTCAGGGCTTTCTGCTTCTGCTATTTTCCGGTATGGATTTTGAAAACGTCACCAAAGCAGAACTTTGAGAGATTGTAGTCAAACTTTTTGCTCGTGTGGAAGCGTTAGAACTTCAGCCTGCCAAAGCTAAAAAAGACTCATCGAAATCGCCCTCAATCGACATTGCCGGCGCAGGCAAAAAGAAGAAGAAAAATCCGGGCCGGCCTCGCAAATGTAAAGCGGGTGGGCAGCACGGGACAGTGGACAGAAAAGAAATCAGCACGATGTTTCAGCGGCTGATGTTTGGAGTAGAGTTTAATGGCTGAGTTCCCGAAACCATCGTTTGATCTTACCGACCGGGTTGTCTGCATTACCGGTGGCGGCGGCTTTCTCGGCAGGGAATTTACACGTGCTTTTATTGAAGCCGGAGCTCGCGTGGCGGTCATCGATCAGGATTTAGCGTTGGCTCAATCCGCCGTCAACGAAGCGGGAGGAACCAGTGAAAATGCGTTGTCCCTTGGGGCCGACATCACCGATGCCGATGCGGTCGATGGTTTTACTGAACAAGTGCTGAAAAAATGGAACGGAAGGCTTGACGTTTTAGTCAACAGCGCCGCCATCGATCCCAAATTCGATTCGGACGTCTCTCACCAGCAGTGCCATACGTTTGAACAACAACCTCTCGAATTGTGGAAGCAATCTCTGGACGTGAACCTAACGGGAACTTTTCTTTGCTGTCAGTCAGTTGGAAAGGTCATGCTCAAAAATGCGTCAGGTACCATCATCAACATCGCTTCCACCTACGGTGTCGTGGCACCCGACCAGCGTCTTTACCAAAGAGACGAAGAAGAGAATCAAACATTATTCAAACCGGCGG
>CALDEW010000516.1 GCA_937942355.1 uncultured Pirellulaceae bacterium
CTCAGATCGCTCCCGATAAACGATAGCGTATACCAAAATGACGACGAATTTTACTTCAATCGCACGGACGATCTTCTTAACGATTGTCGTTCTTATATTTAATCGCTGCGTCATCGCGCAGGAAACGTTGCCTCCAACCCCTCAAGAGAATCAGCAGACGAAAATGAAGAAACGCATGACACCGGAATTACTTTGGCAGCTCGGTCGCCTGGGTGATGTCGCAGTTTCGCCAGACGGGTCACGAATTGCGTACACCGTCGTGAACTATCGTCTGGAGGAAAACTCAGGTTTGACTGACTTGCATCTCATCGACATGGCTTCGGGCAGCGACACGATCGTTCTCCAAGGCTGGGCATCGCTGGGAGCGCTGCAATGGCATCCTTCAGAAACGTCACAACGAATCTACTTTGAAGGCCAACAGGAAACGACCGAAGATCAGGCTGAAAAGGAAAGCAACGCCACTTCTGAACAGGTCGAAAACAAACGAGATGATGCCAACACAGACTCACCGCAAGCTTGGTATCTGAACGTCGAAGACAACAGCACCGTTGAGGTCACGTCGATCAAGGATGGCATCTCCAACCTGAAACTTTTTCCCGATGGGACTGGGATCGCGTTTACGACCCGCGTAAAAATGAAGCAGGAGGTCGTAGACCTCTACCCCGATTTACCCAAAGCCGACGCGCGAATAATTGATTCGTTGATGTACCGTCACTGGAATCGTTGGGACGATTTCAAATTCAGTCATCTACACATTGGGGAACTCAATGAGGATGGATGTTGCGGCAGCACTTTCGATTTGATGGAGGGCATTGAAGCCGACTGCCCGGTGGGTCCGTTTGGCGGAAGCGAGCAGTTCGCGGTGTCTCCTGATGGGAGTGAAATCGCGTTCACGATGAAGAACATCACCGACGGAACGAAATGGGCTCAATCGACCGACAGCAACGTGTACGTGATTGCCGTACAAGCCGGTGCCAAACCCAAAATCATCTCGGATACGATGGCGGGCTATGATCGCAATCCCGTTTACTCGCCCGATGGGAAATCTATCGCATTCAGTTCCATGGAAAGAGCCGGATTCGAATCCGACCGCTCAAGAGTGATGATCTATGATCGCGCGACGGAGAAAAAACATGAAGCCACCCAAGGCCTCGATCAAAACGCCCACCATGTGATCTGGTCCGCTGATTCGAAATCCATCTTTTTCAATTCGGAAACCGGCGGCACGCAACAGATTTATAAACTTGCGATTGACCAAAATTCCCCGGCGGCTGACAGCCTGCGAGCCCTCACCTCCGGCAGATTCCATTGGTCGATCGTCGATGTTGCTGGCGATGGCTCAAAGATTTTCGCCAAACGCGCTGACATGCTTCGGCCCAACGAACTTTTTGCCGTTGACCCAGCCGATGGCACCGGATCAGCGCTCACCAAAATCAACGACCAGATCTACCAAGAACTCGAACTGCCAACGATCGAAGAACGATTCGTCGAAGCAACCGACGGGAAGAAGATCCACACTTGGGTCATCCACCCGATAGGTTTTGATGCTGCCCAATCCAAGCAATGGCCCATGCTGCTGTATTGCCAAGGCGGTCCTCAAGCCCAAGTGGGACAGAGTTTTTCATGGCGATGGAACTTTCATCTGATGGCGGCTCAGGGATACGTCATCGCGGCACCCAATCGACGTGGCTTGCCCGGGTTTGGACAGCAGTGGAATGATCAAATCAGCGGCGATTGGGGCGGCCAAGCGATGCAGGATCTTCTTTCGGTGTCCGACAACGTGGCGGCCGAACCTTATGTGGACCAAGACAAAGTAGCAGCGATTGGAGCCAGTTTCGGCGGGTACTCGATCTATTGGCTGATGGGGCATCACGAGGATCGTTTCCATGCCATGATTGCTCACTGCGGAGTTTTCAACCTGGAATCTATGTACGGTTCCACAGAAGAGTTGTTCTTTGTTAACTGGGACTTGGGCGGCCCCTATTGGGACAACCCAACGCTGAAGGACAAGTATCAAAAGTTCTCACCCCATCAGTTCGTCAAAGACTGGGATACTCCTTTGCTTGTGATCCACGGTGAAAAAGATTTTCGCGTCCCCGTCACGCAAGGCATGGAAGCTTTCACGGTAGCGCAAGTGAAAGACATCCCTTCGAGATTCCTCTACTTTCCGGAAGAGGGACATTGGGTGATGTCGCCACAGAACAGCGTCCTTTGGCACCGCGTATTCTTTGACTGGCTCAACCGCTTCTGCCCTTCACCGGCGCCCTAAGTGTCCAATGGTCCAATCTCCGTCGCCAAACCATTTACTGGATTCCAAACTGCGATTGAGCGACCGAAACCTTGGTAAAGAAAAACGATTATTGAACCCCTTCTGTTTGGGGAGCCCGAACAAACGGATTAAGTCGCAAAGTCATCGTGCTGGCAGGATCGAAAAAAGAAGTGGATCCTGTTTCCGCTGTTTGAGCTTCAAAGTTAGGTCCGATTTATGAAGATGTGCGCAAGCTCGCAAGAAGGACGCTCGCTCGCACTGACTACGAATCTCTTGACCAACCTGGAACTCACGGATGAAATTCAGCCTACCGCGGACATTCTCTACGCTTTTTGCCTCGCTAGCGATTCTTTTTCTGGTCGGTCTCGACGCAAATGCACAGGGAATTGGGCAAAACTGGTTCGGTCAAGCTTACTC
>CALDEW010000517.1 GCA_937942355.1 uncultured Pirellulaceae bacterium
AACAACCAGATCGTTTGCGGTGTTTGAAACGGATTCGGATACGGCAATCAACGCAGTTTCTATGTTGCGAAAACACTCAAGCGTTGGGTTCGAGAATCGAAGTATTGCCTCACATGCACCAGAATCTGTGTGCAGTTCGTAGGCAATGCCATCAAGGCAAAGTGAATCACGTGGCGTGAGAATGTCGAGGGATCGCAATGACCCCGGAAGAGGGTCGACGTCGACATCTGCAACAACGGATTGGCGAAGCGCATTGGTTTCGATGCCAACTATGGCAATTCCTGCTCGCAGGAATCCCGGAAACGTTTTCCCGCGGAATTCAGTGTCAACAGCGCGGGCGACCGCGACGACTGCGCGATCGTGAAATGTTGGCTGGATGAGTGCGTGCCACGCTTGAGTGATCGTTAGTTCGCCAATTCGCATGCGTTTTGGGTCACGAAGGATGTGACGGCCGATTCGCAAGTCTTCGATGCCCATTAGTTTGGCGATAGACGAAAGGGCGTGATCCATGATTTTGGGTAGGGCGTACAACGGATTTATAAAGGACATGATGTCGTTTATTACGCAAACGACTGTCTTTGATGATTGAGTATAGGGCGGTTGGGAGGTTTTGTAAACTTTCTGAGGGAATGTTTTCCCGGTGATTACCGTTCCATTCAGAGTTTGTCGTTTATTGCGCAACGATAAAGATGGAGGGGCGATTCAGGAATCTGAGGTTGAATGGGGCGACTTGGTTATGCTGCGCGTGTTTGATAGCAACAGCCGCGAATCGCCGGAAGGCAAGCTAAGAAATCTTTGGATTGGCAAACGCGTTTGCCTTACAATCGGTGGCTAACGCTCTGTGCCCCTTACTTTATTACGGTGGAGCGGAAGCTGCCTCGCTTTTATCCAATCCAAACCTTGTGAAACCGCAGGGCTCGGGGCCACATACTACAGTTTTACAGCCAGATTATGGACCAGCGGGCTGACAATCTGCAACGCGCGATTAGAAAGAGCGCCGACCCGCCGCTTCTACCTTTTAATAAATCGTGCTAACAGCGCCGGCAGGAACACCAGGTCAGCGAAAAGCGCGGCCGTTAACGTGATCGCGCCCATCGACGCAAAAATAAAGTGATCACGCGAATCGCTCAGTAACACCGTCGAAAAACCGGCCACCAGCACGATCGTCGTCATGATCAGCGCGGTGCCGACCCCCGTAAACGCGCGGCGGATCGCTTCTTGATCGTCGTCGGTGCGGTCGCGTTCCTCCAGAAAACGGGTGAGAAAATGGATCGTGTCGTCAACCGCGATTCCCAAACAAACGGTAAAGGCGCAGACGGTGACGACCTCTAACGATTGCCCCGTCACGGCCAGCCACGTCCCGGCAACCGCCAGCGGGAAACAATTGGGGACAATCGAAATTAATCCAATTCGAAACGAACGATAGACCATCGCCAACACCGCGAAAATGATCAGCGACGCGACGCCCAAACTGGTGGCTAAATCAACGACGATCTCATAAAGGTTTCGCCAACGCCAAATTGAATCGCCAGACATTTCAGTGCTGAATCCGGCATACTTTTCCTCCAATGCCGCCAACCCCAATTCAACACGCTCGAAAACGGCGCTATATTTCCGGATGCCCAAGTCTTGGACTCGGAATGTCACCGTCGCGGTGCGGCGCTCAGGCGTATAAAACGCCCGTTTCAACGGAGGCGGCAATAGTTCCAGCATCGACATGCGGTCCGCCGGTTTTCCCTCGCCGGGCAACGCGTCCACCAAGTTTGCGATCGACAACGGATGCCCAATCAACGGCTCTTTTGCCAGCAGCGCGTCGATTTCAGAAATGAACTCCAGCACCTGAGAACTATCAGGGTCAATCGACGCCTCCCAATTGACGAAGATCGAATTGGAATCGATGCCACCCATTTCCGCGTCCAGCAGCGCGATCGTTTTGGCCGGTTCACTCTTGGTTGGCAGTGCATTGGACCTACGATCATCGGGCCTTAACGTCAACGAGATGCCAATGAAGACAACTGTTGAGACGATGGCGATATGGCTGACCACGCGTTTCTGCGCCAACACCCATTCCACAACCACGCCTATCCGCCCCAACTGCCGATCGACCAAGCTCTTCTCTTGTCCCACGTGGACGAATCTACCGATCCAGGTGCTGCACGCCAAAGGAATCGTGGTGACGACTGAAACGAAAGACAAGATCACCCCCACAACGCAGCACATTCCAAATTCACGCACAAATTCGTGATTGGCGGTTGCAAGCGATCCAAAACCGATCGCAGTCGTCAGCGATGTCAATGCGCAGGCCAACCCCACGTCCTTGAGCCCCTGTTTGGAGGCGACCTTGGGCGGCATTCCGTCGGAACGCAGTTTGCGAATCTGCACCAGCAAGTGGACGCCGTCGGTCAGCCCGACCAGACTGACCAGCACTGGCAGGACGACTTCGTTGAAAGGATTGTGCCCAAAGTCAAAGTAGTTGACAAAGCCAAGCGTCCAAAACACTCCCAAAGCCGGAGCCAATGCGACCACAATCACCGCCGCGATGCCTCGAAACAAAACGACCGCCATGATCGCGATCACGCCGTAGCCGATCAGCATGAACTGGAACTGATTTTCGTTGTGCGACTTCATGGCGGTCACGTATGCCGGCAGCCACCCTGTGACAGAAAACGTCATCTCCACGTCGGGATGGTCCGCGGCTGCGGTTTCGGCAATCTGTTTCACGCCTGCAATGCAGTCTTCATCCGATTCAACAAACAGCCCGTCGATGTTGAGCATGATCAAAGTGGTGTTTCCGTCAGAGGACAAAAGTTGTCCGCCGATGAAGGGGTGGTCGAGTGCTTT
>CALDEW010000518.1 GCA_937942355.1 uncultured Pirellulaceae bacterium
CCGCGCCCTTTTGCCAGTACCGCTGAAAACTCCAGCGGGATGACGCTGTTGAGAAACGGAATGTCTTTGCTGATCAGCTGTTCCTGAAGGCTGATGGTGTGCGTGGAAACCACAATGCGTTTCTTAGGTTCGTCCTTGGCGGCTTGGTTCTCTGCCAGGCTGAGGATTGAAGGAACGAGATAGCCAAAGCTCTTACCGACACCGGTTCCCGCTTCGACAACTAGATGCCGTTTTTTAGCGATCGCATTGGCAACCGCGTCCGCCATTTCGATCTGTTGGCCTCGATGTTCGTAGGCGTCCAGTCGCTGGGCAATTTTTTGGCCTTCGCCAAGGATGTCATGAGGGGTTAGCATTAAATGATTGGAACATGGTTTGCGTCAATTAAAAACCGGTTAAGGCGATCGGCGAAATTTTTCTCAGCATTGCTGGCTTTGGGGCGAAGCTGTGCTGCCACACCGTCCAGATTTTGTTAAAACTAGGGAAAACAACTTCAAATTAATAATTGGCGGCTTCTCATGAATCAATTAGATCAACTCAAGCAGTGGACAACCGTCGTGGCCGACACCGGCGACTTTCAGTCGATGGCTGAGTTCAAGCCTCAGGACGCAACGACCAACCCTTCATTGATTCTCAAAGCATCCCAAGATGCCAAGTATTTGTACCTAGTCCAACAAGCGGTTGACGAACTCAGTGGCAGCGGCGGAGATGAAGACGCCTTAGTCGAATCAATCATCGACCGCGTTCTGATTCTCTTCGGCAACGAAATTCTCAAAGTTGTCCCGGGCCGCGTGTCAACCGAAACCGATGCCCGTCTGTCGTTCGACACCGAAGGAACCATCGCCAAAGCGCGGACGCTGATCGACCTTTACGAAAAATCGGGAACCGACCGCAGTCGGATCTTGATTAAAATCGCGTCGACGTGGGAAGGCATCAAAGCCGCAGAGGTTTTGCAAAAGGAAAAGATCAACTGCAATCTGACACTGATGTTCTCATTGGCTCAGGCGATCGCATGTGCTGAAGCAAACATTAAATTGGTATCGCCGTTTGTGGGCCGCATCTACGATTGGTACAAGAAGAACGAAGGTCGTGATTACGCCGGTGCCGAAGATCCCGGAGTTCAGTCAGTCACCGAGATCTACAACTACTACAAAAAGTTCGGCTACGAAACCGAAGTGATGGGCGCCAGTTTCCGGAACAAGGGACAAATCACTGAACTGGCCGGCAGCGATCTTTTGACCATCAGTCCGGGACTGCTTGATGAGTTACAAGATTGCGACGATCCGATTGAGCAAAAGCTGGACGCCTCAAGCGCCCAAGGTATGGACATCGCCAAGATCAACTGCGATGAAAAAGCGTTCCGCTGGATGATGAACGAAGATGCGATGGCGACTGAAAAAACAGCCGAAGGCATTCGCAAGTTCTCTGTCGACATCGTGAAGCTTGAAGACATGATCAAAAACATGCTGCAATCTTCAGCTTAGAGGCAGCTTGGTCTGTAGAGTTGGGCGGCATCAGGCAATTGCCTCGCCGATCGCAAATCGCGAGGCCTACGGACACCAAGTAACCTCCATCAGCCCCCCACGGCGACTGCTCGCCGGGTATCCCTGCAAACCTCCAGAATTGACAGGGGATTTTGAGGCTGAGAACGTATGGTGGGCTGAGACATGCGAATTCCAGCCCATTTCCTTGGTTTTGAGGCCTCATTGTGTGAAAAAATGCACGCAAACCGGAGTCTGCGTATATTGCCCATTTTTTTCAAGTTGACAATTTGGGCGGTTTAATCAACATGGCTCGAATCACACATCTAGTACCACACCCGATCTTTATAGTGACGAAGGGCTGTGGAGATTCGCATTTTTTTCCAGCTGGAGATAGCTCATGCCACAATCCTACCTGAACAAAGCCCTGACCTTTCTCTTATTGGTCGGAGCTCTCAGCATTTTTGGTCCTCGGACCGTTGTCAGTCAAACTGTCATTTTCCAAGAGAACTTCAATTCTCGATCAGCGGGCCCTTACACCGACGATGATTTGGACGAAGATTTTGGCGAACCACGGTTTAATAACGGCGTGACCGAAGGGCGCGTGCGCGTGGTCAGCGGTTCCCAAGCTTTTGGCGGTAGCGGCAGTGCGTTAGCAACATCCTACCCGGCGGGCGTTCACGGGACCCGAGAAACGGGAGCTCAATGGCCTTACGAATTTGGCCAGTCCTACGAGGAAGCGACGCTAAGCTACCGCGTCCGGTTTGCTCCGGGTTTCGACTTTGTGCGAGGCGGGAAACTTCCTGGGTTGGCTGGCGGTACCGCCCCAACAGGAAGCACTCAAGCCACCGGTTTCAACGGCTGGTCAGGCCGTTTGATGTGGCGGACGGACTTCAACGGTGTGTCGGGCCAACCTCAGCAATTGACTTCTGGAGGGATTACTTACGCCAAGCATACCGATTCAGGGTTTGCGGGAGACGGAGTACAAGAAGATCGGAATTTCTTTTTCAATCCCGACGGTAGCCGAACCGTATTTGTTGCCAATCGGTGGTACCAAATTACTCAGCGGATCGTCATGAACACACCTGGCCAGTTTAACGGCATTCAACAGATCTGGATCGATGGCGTCATGGTCATCAATGAACAGAACATTCGTTACCGACTGGATAATTCTTTTGCGATCGACCAGATGTACTTCAGTACTTTCTATGGTGGCAACGGAGATTGGCGGACCTCAAAAGCTGAAGAAGCATTTTTTGATGACTTTGTCATTACGATTCCCGATGGAAACGGTGATGGAAACCCAGGCGGTGGAACCCCAGATGGTGGTGGCCCAACCGACGGTCCTCTTAGTGTCCCAAGCCAGTTCGCGACCCTGTCAGCAGCTTTGAATGCTGCTTCGTCAGGGGACGTCATCCAATTGACGGGGCGAGTTACCGAAAACGTGACGATCAACAAAAGCGTTGTTATTGAAGGTCTTTCCGGTGCTGCGATTCAGGCTGCCGATGGCAGTTTGGACACGGTCACCATCAGAGCCAGTGATGTGGTCTTAAGAGGACTGGAAATCAGGGGCGGTCGTCGAGGAATCGATGTCATCAATAACTCTCGGAACGTGGTTTTGGACGACCTTCTTGTTCGTGATACAAGCAGTGTTGGTATCCTAGTCCGACCCAGTTGTAACGGTTTCACCATGACGGGCTCTGAAATCCGCAACACTAACAATGATGGTGTAAGGATCATGAGCGATCAGGTGATGCTCGAAGGCAATAATTCTCATCGTAATCGAGGCAGCGGCTATCGTCTGACTCAGTCGCGTAATTCTAGGTTAGATTCGAATCGCGCTTACCAGAATAACCTTCATGGTTTCCGGTTTAACGGAAGCGACCTGGAGTTTATTGATAACGTTTCCCAAGATAACCGGCTAAGAGGTTACAACGTTGAAGGCGACCGTCACAGGATGTTGAACAATCTTGCACGAGATAATGGGTCTCATGGTTACAGCGTTACCGGTGCGACCGATTGTGTTCTGTTTGATAACCGCGCCCGTTTCAACGGAGGCCATGGCTATCGCGTGCTAGGTTCATCAGGCAATCTGTTGGATGACCTTAACTCAACGGGTAATGCTGGACATGGTATCGTGATGCTGATGTGTGCTGACAATTCGATTGTCAATTGCTTTCTCTATCAAAACGAACGCAGTGGTATTTTGCTCAACGGTACGACGGTAGATAACACCGTGTCCGGTAATGTCATTCGATCCAATCTGGGTTCCGGCATCGCCGATTTCGGAGACAATACGATTGGCAACAACATCGTCCGAAACAATCTTGGCGATTGATACGTTAAGTTCTCCTTGAATTCTGCCAGTTCTGCTTCAAGCCTTGCTTGAGCAGCGCGGCTGAAAATACAATAGCGCACCATGTTCTTTACAGGTGCGCTATTTTTTTGTGCCGGTTTGCTGAATCGTTTTAGCTGAACGCTTCGGCGTAATCACAACGGGGGTCGATTCTTGACCTGCCTTGCTATTTTAACTCGACCAAATCCTTGAAATCATGTGCCACGAACAGGCTGCCTTGAGTGGTTTGGACCTGGTCGGTGTTGAGCATTGTCTCTAAATCCCCGGCGGTGATGGTGCCCGCGAAATAGGATTTGAACGCTGTCAACACTTCGGTGATTTGGTCGCCGGTTTGGTGAACGAACTCGATGCGAAAATCCTTGATCCCCGTCTGCCACCATTGTTCAACGCACTGGCCATCGAATTGCACCTCGGCCCCAAAGACGGTATTGCGGCAACCAACGTCGGCCATTACGGGGTGCTTGCGGCCTTGGTTGTCTTCGATGGAGATCTGGTGTTTTTCACAAGGATGCCCGCAGTTGGAACTGTCGGTGCCTTCGGATAAAAATCGACAAAAGACGCAGTGCTCCATGTGGAAAACAGGAAGATGGCTGTAGGCGATGACCTCCAGTTTTTCGGCTGGAATCTGCTCGGTTAATTCGGCAATCTGCTGCCCGTTGAGATCGTAGGTTGGCGTGATGCGCTTCAGTCCCATTGCCAGATAGGCCTCCACAGAGAGAAAGTTGGCCGCGTTCAAGCTGAAATCCCCAATCAGTCTTCCAATCGAACGAGGATCCTCTACCAAGTCCTTCAACAGTCCGGCTGATCGCACAAGGATATCGCACTCCAGCGACAGCAAGAATTTGATGACGTTTTGTTCACTCGGTTTTAGCACGCGCGGGCTGGCAGCACGACAGTGGATACCCGCGGCAGTTACCTTCTCCGCCGAATCGCGGAGCCCATACAACTCCAAATAGTCAAGTGTGATCGACGACGGTTGGGCGGCAATCGCTGCATCCAATTGATCAGCCGAACGAACGAGTATGTGCAGGTTAATATTGCCCGTTGGCGCGTCGGGCGCGTTTGGAATTTGAGCACGCTGTTCTAAAAGTGTTTCGACGCGCGGCGTGGCCTTGATTGGAGTGACTTTCCCGCTTTGCTCAAACAGGCTGTCCACCAGCTCGCGCCGAACCTGGTTGAGCTGACTGGTGGGCAGGAAAACCGGGCTGTTGTTCTCAAAACGAATATCTTTCAAATGATAGGGCGTGCCACCAAGCCGCCCCAGCTTCTCCGTCAGTGCCTCGCTGTCCAATGCTCGTTTCTGGGCGGCCGCGAGCGGTTCCTCACCGGCGAAGGATGCCGTTAATCCATTTTCCAAAGTCGCGGTGACAGCGATCGGTTGTCCCGTTTTTGCAATGACTTCAAAACTGATGGCCTTGGTATGAACCGGAGTGCTGGGCTGTGTCAGCGGTTTGAGCTGTTTGACCAATTGGGCATCGCGTGTCCGCCAGACCAAATCACCGGCACGGATACGACTGAAATTGATCTCGCCTTTGCCAAACTCTAGTTTCACGCGTGTGTCGTCGATGCGCGTGACTTCGTAAATGTGGCCGCCTTCTTCGGGTTCGTCAGGGCTGCGCCAGAGAGCGGCATCAAAAACGACCCCATCTCCGCGTTTCATCGGCTGTAAAACTTCAACATGGACCGACTTTTTGGTCACCGCCGCTACGGTACCAACGCGCACACCGCGGTTACGAGGTGACCGCCCGTCGACGACTTTTTGGTGGTTGATGCCGTGGATAAAGTGAGGACCCAGCCCGCGCGAGTAGACTTGGGTGATGTCGTTAAGTTCTTCCGGCGTGATTTCGTTTTCAACGTCCATCATCGCCAAATCAATCGCTTGCCGATACGCGGAGGTTGTCACTGCGACGTAGTTTTCGTCTTTGTAGCGCCCTTCGATCTTTAAACAATGCACGCCGACGTCGATCAGTTCGGGGATTTGTTCGATCGCGTAAAGATCACCGGGAGAAAGCAGGTATCGCAGATCGCCCAGATCCTTTTTTTGCCCGTCGACGATGAGGTCGTAGGACAGTCGGCAGGCTTGGGCACATTTTCCGCGATTGGCGCTGCGTCCGCCCCACGCTTCACTGCTGAAACATTGACCCGAATAGGAAACGCACAAGGCGCCATGAACAAAGACTTCCAGTTCGACGTCGGTTTGGCTGGCGATCTTGCGGATGTCGGTTGTGCTAAGTTCGCGGCCCAGCACAACGCGGCTGCATCCCAGCGACGCTGCCAGATCAGCGCCTTGTGCGCTGGTGATCGACATTTGCGTGCTGCCGTGGATGTTAAGATTCGGGGCGATCTGTTTTGCCAGTTTTGCGATGCCAACGTCCTGAACGATGATCGCGTCACAGCCCGCCGCAGCGATGCCCATGATCGCTTTTTCGGCTTGGCGGATCTCGTGATCGAAGACCAGCGTATTGAACGTGACGAACCCTTTGACGCCACGTTGGTGGAGTGTCTCGATGACTTCGGGAAGTTCTTCTAAATCGAAACCAACTTTGGCGCGGGCCGAGAAATGGTTCAGCCCAAAATAGACCGCGTCGGCACCTGCTTCGATTGCCGTCTGAAGTTGAGTCCAATGTCCCGCAGGAGCCATGAGTTCGGGTTTTCGTCGTGTAGCGTTCATTGCCAAAGAGTAGCAGGGCAGGGGAGCGGTCGATAGGAGTTAATCTGCAAAAGCGGAGTGAAGGATACGGAGTGAGAAATTAGATCTCGATCGTACGGGCTGCTTTGCCGCGGACTACTGCGATTCCAAATCCCAGTCCTGTAAATCTAACCCTTCGACCAGTCGATTGGTTTGAATTCCGATTTCGATCGCGTCATCGACTTCGCCGTTGGCAGCTTGCTGGCCGGCCAGCATCTCCAAATGCTGAACGAGTTTGAGCCCGTTGACTCTGGCGCTCCAGTCCTGCGGCATATCGGATCTCAATTGAAGCAATATTTCACCCGCCAATCCCAGTATCACGCGCGCCGCAGGTATATTTTCCAACTGTACATGTAGTCCACCCAATTCCGTGCTGACCGAGCCATACAGTTGCCGATAGGCCAGCATTTTTGGAAAGCGCTTGGTTAGATCGGCGACCGAAGCCTGTGATGCTGTCAGAGAGATGAGCGCCGCGCTCTGCTCTTGGTTTTGGGCTGCGATGGCCTGCGTTAACGCCAGCAGATACTGATACTGTGGATTGGTTGGAGAAAATTCTTTTAGGGCTTTGAGTTCGTCGATGGCGACCTGCAGCGTTGCATTGGACTCAGCATTGCCCTCGCGGCTTTCGTGCAATGCGAGATTGCAATAACTTTCAGCGCGTGTGACACGAACACGGTGTTCATCTGGTGTGGCGCGTTTAAGAAGGTCGACCTCGCGCACCGCCGCGCGGCCAAGCTGCGTGATTTGACTGAGCATTGTTTCCAAGGAAGCCTTGGGAAGTTTGCCCTCTTGCAAGGGAGCATTGAGGTCAAATCCACTGTCGTTGGTTAGGTCGTTGGACTGAGCGGAGGCAGAACGCGCACCAAAAATCACCTTCACGTGCCCAGAGGTAATCTGGTTGATCGTTTGCACCCATTTAAGCTTCAAGGCGGCATCATCAAAATTGGGATGGTTCTCTAATTGCTCTTTTGAAACGAAGAATAACTGTAGTCCCTGTTGCCACTGCCCGGTCGACGTCAGCAGGCTCGCCATTTCGTTGCGCGTAGCGACGGCCAGCTGCACCGCGTCCAAGGAATCCATGGGACGTGATGGCATCGTCGCCAAAGCCTCGAATGCGCTCAGCGCTTCCTGGTAAGAAGTGAGTGATTGGTCAGGTTGCCCAATCAACCGGTAAACGTTGGCGACCAGGCGATTGGCAGTGGCGGCTTGGGTTTTTACGTCTCTGCTGAATTTGTTGTCGATCGCCAGCCGCTGGTAGTAACCCAGCATCTTTTCTACGAACTGAGCATCTTCTTTGGTGATTGCTTTCTCGATGCCGCCGATCTGTGCAAAACCATAAGCGTCACTGCCTTCGAATTCACTGTCGCCTTGGGTGATGTATTGTTGAAACGTTTGATCAAAAGCCTCTAGCGCAATGTCTACGTTGGATTCGGCCCGGTTGAGCGCCGATCGGGTAACAACGAATCCGATCGTCATCGTTACCACCAACAGGGCGAGAGTCAGTACCGAGAACGCGGCCAGTCCGGCGGCCAACGGATTGCGTCGGCTGAAGCGGACGACGTTATCCCAAGCCGACATTTTGCGAGCCGCGATGGGACGATCTTCAATGAAGGCGCGCAGGTCGTCGCGCATTTCAGCGGCCGTTTGGTATCGGGATTGGGGTTCGCGCGCGATCGCTTTTTCGATGATCGTGGCCAGATCGCGCGGCAACCGCGCATCTACTTTCTTTGGAGCAAGAGGCGACGAGGTCGTGACGGCTTTGATGACCCGTCCGGGGGACGAGTTTTCGAACGCAGGTTGTAGCGTCGCCATCTCGTACAGCGTCAGTCCTAAACAGTACGTTTCACTACGGCAATCGTATTCGCCGGAGAACGATTCGGGAGCCATATATTGAGGCGTGCCGATGATGTCGCCAGTTTTGGTCAACGCCTCGTCAACGATGTTCTTCGCCAGCCCAAAATCTGTCAGCCACACGGTGCCATGGGAGTCCATGACAAGATTGGCCGGTTTAATATCACGATGAAGAATGTTCTTCTCGTGAGCATAAGAGAGTGCGTCAGCGATCTGCTGCCCCGTGTCGGCAACCCATTTATAGCGATTCTTAGCCGGTACTGTTTGGTCGCCGATGATCAGCTGGTCACGACTTCGATCGGGTTTAGTTTCGTCGGAAAAAAGAGTTGTCGTGCTACCTGGAGAGGGTTGGAAGTTTATGGTTTCGTCCGAACCGAACGTTTCGCCTTGGAGTATCTGGTTCAGCGATTGCCCGTCGATGAATTCCATGACGTAGAAGTGCAGCCCATTGTCTTCGCCAGCTCCGAATACGCTGGCGATGTTGGTGTGGTGCAAACTGGCCGCAGAAACAGCTTCGCGATGGAAGCGTTCGAGGTGTTTCGTGTTGCTGATTAGGCCGGCGGTCATCACTTTGATCGCCACACGCCGCCCGAGCGTTTCATGAACGGCTTCGAAGACGATCCCCATGCCGCCGCGACCTATCTCGCGGACGATTCGGTACTCGCCTAAAAAATCGGGCACATCAATTTCGGTGAAACGCTGATCGGGAACCGAAGAGTTGGGAGAATAGTTTTTTAATCCCTCGATCATCGCGACCGACGACAGCAAGTCGGGAAGTTCATCTGCGTGCGTCGGGTTCTGCTGAACAAATTGCTGGACATCAGGCGTCCGGCCGGCTCGGATTTCTGCCGTAAACTGTTCCACGATCGCTTCGAGCGTTTGCGTTTCGTCTTGCTCGTCTTGCGTCTGTTTCATCGTTTTGGTTCAAAATGCTTGACGCTTTAATTGAAACTTTGTAGGGCAGGTTTTTAACCTGCCCTCAGGTGCGTTTGCCATTGTTTGTCATTAGCGTTCTGGCAGGTTAAAAACCTGCCCCACTTCAGCTGGAAAGGTTCTCTTGGAGAATTTCCTTCAATCGTTTCAGTGCCCTTAAATATCGTTTACTGGCTGCTGAAGTTTCGATCCCCAGCACTTCTGCCGTTTCGATGTTCGAAAGCTCTTCGAAGTGGCGCAACGCAATGACTTCACGGTCAAGTTCGCTCATCGTGTTTAGGCTGTCCTGCAGCATTTCGATCTGATGCGATTTTTCGATCAGCTGGCTGACAGAAGTCATCTCCGCGACCAAGTGAGCCGCCAACGCCATTGACGTCTGCCCGGCATTGTTGTGTTGCGGCCTGTTGAACGAAATCTCTTTGCGGACATCGCGCTTTTCAGCTTCGAAATGTTTCCGGTAAATATCTAAAATGTGTTGCTGTGTTTCCAATCGAATCCAAACGAAGAACGGCATCTCCGGCTTCTTTAAGTATCCGTCCAACCGCTGCGCGGCGCGAACGTAGGCTTCTTGAAGAATATCGGACTGGCTGATACGGCCATTCAATCGGTAGTCCAGTCGGAACTTGACGATCTTTTCTAAACGACCACGGATTTGTGAAAAGTATTTGGCGAGCGCTTCTTCGCGGTCACTTTTTAAATCCGCAATAATCTGTTTTTGGGCAGGCAATTCCATGTATTCATCTTAGCCTGTTATGGTTCACGCATCGATGAAGAAATAAGGACAACGGTCTCACTAATGAAAAACCGAGACGCGAACGATTGGATTTTCCCCATTGGAGGACTCACCCGCGCGTCGGGTTTGAGATTTATACCGCCGCGCAAGGTCTCCGGCGGTGATTTAGATGTCTGTCGGCGTGCTGAAGGTACCCTCAACGCTGTCGATTTCGATCTCTGTTTCGCCAGCGTCAGTGTTGTCGTCAGTATCTGAATCCTTCGTATCCGAATCCTTGGTGTCTGAGCCCTTGGTGTCTGAGCCGTCAGCCTTGGGCGTACTGTTTCCTTCAGCGGGGTTGATGAAAGTATCCACTAGTTCGTTTAGATCTTTGTAGTGGTCTTTACCGTAGGTGAGTTCTCCACCGGTATGGCCGACCCAACCAATGGCAGCCGCCAACGCGATTGCGCACAGTTTCCACATCGTCCCATCGTCAGGATTACGGCCACGAGCCGCTTTGGCGAACATGCAAAGTAGCAGCGCAGCGACGGTTGAAATGATTCCACCCAAACGGTGCCAGAAAACGGGCTGCGTCTGGTCCAATAAATCGGCGATGCTGTTGACTGTTCCACGGTGCTCCATTGGGCTGTAAAATAAACCTGAAGCGACTGCAAAGATCGCCCCCAAAGTTCCCAGCCACAAACAGTAGTAAGCGCAGTCGCTCATCACAAAACTTCCGCCGAGACTCAATAGGGCGAACAATCCGGCGCCCAGTAGCAAACCGATTGGCAAGTGTATCGCAGCGGTGTGCAGAGATCCCAGCGCGTTGAACATGCGTTGTGTTTCGGGAGAAATGGGTTCCGCTGCTGCACCAGCGCCACTGTCGGCACCCGAATCTCCGCTGGCCAGCGCAGAACCCGCATCCGCCGAATCGGCACCGTCAACTTTTGCACCTTGAGCAATCCAAGCGCTCACAAGTTGGATCTCCGAACTTTTGGGGCGCGGTTCATGATCAACCGGTGGCATGAGGTTGTCGTCATCTTCTTCCAGCGTCATGTAATTGTATAAGTCGCTGGTTTCAGGATGGCCTTCATTGACGTAAAGCAGCATGTCGCTATTGACGTCGATTCGAAATGCCTCTTCGTTTTCTTCACCGTGGCATTCAAGGCAATACTTATTGAAGATTGGTTTGATTTGGGATTCGAAATCAATCTTCTCTGTGGACATCGCGGTCGCCGTTGTGGCAAAGAGCATCAGCACGTAAGCGCACATGATGTTTAGTGGTGTCTTCATCTAAAAATCCAAATTTACTGAGGCATTCAATATGAACAAAAATAAAACTGCCAACCCCTGTCAGCCCTAGCTGTTGCCAGTCCCAGATTTGCATTCATTTTACTTAAAACTGTTACCGATACTATCGTCGGATTATTACGAAGAAAGCTTTATCTTCGCAATTCAGGTGGTCAGAATCTTCCAAATCACTGCAAAGGTGCTTGGTCTGCCGACAAAATCATTATCTTCCCATCCCCCAAGCGACCGGTACGAGACACTTCGACGATGCGGTCAAAAACAGCATCCACGAATTTGTCTTCCACCCAAATCGAGATCTCTACTTTCGGAACAAAGGCCAGCGAGTATTCGTTTTCGCCGTAGCTTTCGAGGTAATTTTTTTGACGCCCATAGCCTTTGACTTCCCGAATGTTGACCTGCTCGATACCTTCGGCGGTCAAGCTCTGGACGACTTTTTCAGCAAGAAAAGGTTTGATGATTGCGAGAATCAGTTTCATAGACGTTTTTGGTGGCAGTTTGGAAGTAGCGTTGTAGGGGCTTAGTGGCCGAAGCCTTGGCGGTAGTGCATGAGGCCACGAGTCCTGCGTTGAATGAAAGGGCTGGGCTCGTTGCCTCGTCCACTACGTTCGAAAAACTTAGTTTAATGTCTTAAGGATGTCTTAGGGCGGCCCAAGTCCAATGGCGATCAGAGCTCATGGTAACCGTTTGAGGATTGTATCCAAGGTCCCCGACGATTTGCCGAACTTCGTCGATCGTCAGCGCAGCGTGGAGCGACTGCAAAAACAGTTGCTTGCAATAATCCGTTGCGCTGCAGGCGTATTGCTGTACCAACTGTTGAGCCATGGCGTCCGAATCTGGCCGCACTAAATCACGCACGAAGAGTATCCCGCCGGCGGCCGTGATGCGATGCATCTCGGTAAAGCACCGCTGAGGATCAGGCGAATGATGGATCAAGGAGTTGCTGATCGTGGTGTCGAAGGTTTCGTCTTCGTAAACCAGCGATTTCGCATCGCCTTTGGCTAAGGTGATTCGGTCACGTAAGTTTGCGGCTTCAATGTTATAGATTGCAAGGTCCAGCATGTTGACCGCGTCATCGATCGCCAAGATGTGAACCGAATCTACACGGCGACACAGCTCGATGGGAACCAGCGCCGTACCAGTGCCCAAATCCGCGACATCGGTTGCCAGCCCATCGTACCCTTCGCTTTGGCAGCGATCAGCAAACGCGATCAAGTCGTCAGTAAACTGCCGGTTGACGTCCGCGTGATCCATGCGGTTGTATTGACGAGCATCCTCGAGGGTGTCCATCAGTTCTGGTTCCAACGTGCGCTTCAACATTTCCGTCTTCTATTAATCAATGGATGTTTACCTTCACGAGTGTACGTTTTTTCGGTGATCCTGAGCACTCTGGTTGCATCAATTCGACCGGAGAAAACGAAAAAAGGGGAGCGTATTATACGCTCCCCTTTCATCAAATTGTTAGCTCAGCAAACTGCATCGCTTATGGAGCTTATGGAGCACCAGCCAAGATGTTGATGAATGGTTGGATGTCCAAGAAATCAAGGTCTCCATCGCAGTCGCAATCCGCTTCAAGCTGAAACCCGTTTGAGGACAGAAGCATGATGAATGGATTGATATCTAAAAAGGTGACGATACCGTCCAAATTGATATCGCCTTTCAAGGTGCCACCGGCGTTGGGGTCGGTCAAGCTGAATTGCAAATCGTATGTACGAGCAACGATTGAACCAAGTCCACCATCACCCATGCCGTCAAAATCTGTGTCGCCTGAGTTGTCGATCTCTACAGTTGGAGTCGCCGCAAAATCGACTGTTTGGACGCTGAACTGGAAAGCACCGGTACTAGCAATCGCAAACGTCAGAGTTGTGCCATTGACTTCGGCAGTACGGTCAACGTCCGCACCGCTACCAGCACCTAAACCGGCTCCCGTGAAACCATCAAAGAAGATCGGGGCACCGGAGTCGGTTGTTGTTCCGCTAACGTTTGTTACGGAGACTTGCATATCGTTAAGATTTCCAAATCCGGTATCGAGGCCTTGGCCAAAAGTTGCCAAATCGCCTCCATCAAGACCATCGCCATCGAAATCCACTTTCTCCCATCGGATTGTGAAAGTGACCGCGTCATTTGGGGTCGAATCTCCATCCAAGTCTAAGTTGGAGTAGGTCATCTGGATTTCAATAGGGTCGGCTGCTGTACGAGGTGCCCCAGGAAGCGCACCGCCGTTGAGCGTGATCGCAGAAGCGTTGGCCACGTGATTCAAATACAGTCCGGCCACTGGGTCATCGGCACCGTCTCCGAAAACGCCTGTACCTCGGATATCAATACTCTCAATGATAATTTGAGCGTTCGAGCTGCTCGCCATCGCCATTAGCGTGACTGCAAAAGCTACTATAAATATATTTTTCATATGAATTCTCCAAGATGATCCTAAAAGAAGTGTGCAGAGTAAAATTGCCGCGGCGCAGAAATATTGCGAAGTGGTGGAATAAACCATTCAAAAAAGGTAAGGCCGGGCACGGTCACCTAACTGTGCTGAATTGTTAACAGTTAGGCAGTTGTTGCATAGTAACCGTTTGGTTGGCCGGTACAAGAAGATTTCTGATGGAATGTTGGATTTTCGGTCGCGAACCCATCATGAGGCGCAATATTTCGGCTTTAGGACGTGGTGTTTTGGCTCTGCGGTTCGACGCTGAGATATCCCGATTTTTCTGCCAGCAAGTCACTTCAAGTGGTCGGTTCGGCTAGCCGGCAGTCAGGATTGCAATAAACGGAGCAATATCCAAAAAGTTTATGGTGCCGTCTTGATTGCAATCTCCTTGTGGGAGAAAGTCGCCACCAGATAGCAGAGCAATTAGCGGAGCGATATCCAAAAAGTCCACGACGCCGTCTAGGTTGCAATCGCCCAACAAGAACGGGACCTCCTGAAAGGTTGCTTCGAGCGTAACGGCCAATACTTGCCCACCGCCACTTTGAAAACTGACAAACACTTGATTGTCGCCTTCCTGAAGACTCGCGACCGGAATTTCAATCTCACGGCTGGTAATTTGAGTGTCATTTTCATCGAAGCCAATATTGCCAGTGGACGGGACTGGAAATGAAGACGCGCCATTGATAAAGAAGGTAAACGGTTCTCCTTGCGGTGCCGAAGTGCGCGAATAGGAAACTCGAAATGTTGCCGTTTGAATGTCCGTTGTGGTCACATTGGGCAGGTCAAAGGGGCCCGCGAGACCATTGAAGGGAATGGGTTGCTCCGTTTGAGTCGCGTAAAACGTTTCGGCTTCACGGGTACCATTGGTGGCCACCGGTGAATCCAAAGTTAGTGTCAACACGGCGCCCTCATTTGGCAGCATCGTAATGGTTTGCCACGATGTCGTCACGTCGATGCCGTCTTCATACACGCCTTGAGTGCCGTTGAAATAGAGGCGGTTGAGCGATGCTGAAACAACATTACTTGAACCCGTGGTTAAGTTGATACTAACGGCGTTGTTCGATTGCTGCATATTGTTGAGCATCACGTGGATCTGGTTTCCGTCAAGCACGGCGATGGCTTGGGTGTCAACATTATCTTTTTCGACCATCACAAAATCGCCATTGACGTCGTTGTATAAACGGTACAGTCCGCCCAGTATCGTTTCGACGTAGCTACCGTTAGCCAAACGGTCAAAGAAATTGTAGTAACCTTCCTCCTCAGAAGGCGAACTGGAGGTGAAATGTTGGATGCCGATAAAGGGCGTGGCATTAATGATTCGATCGGGGCGCCTCAAGAACTCCATCAACTTTTCTTTGGTGTCGCGCGCTACATCCCACTGACGTTCATCGCGCGTGTAGCTTCCGAAATTTTGCCCGGAGCCGTTAAATCCACCGCCGGTGTCCAGTGATGTAAAGCTCCAAGAACCGTATTCGGTAACCGCAAATTGCTTCGAATCGCCAAACAACCGGTTGCTCGTTGCCTCGAACAGATCCATTAAACCGTTCAGGTGAGCTGGGGAATGGTGAGTGAGTTGAAATGGCTGTTGCGCTGTGGTTACTTGATAACACTCGTAGAGATGGACAGACCAAAAATCAAATTCTGCGTTCCAGTTGACCATGTCCTCCATCATTGCACGCATCAGGCTCCAGCGATGAGGACCGACAAGATTATCGCCGACCGACGCGCCTCCAATATTTACCTGTGGAAAAGCGGCCTTGACCGTCTCGGTAACGGTTCGGTGCATGTCGATGACTTGCTGCCAAGTGACGGTTCCATTGCTGGGTTTATTCAACTCCAACTGGGGCTCGTTCATGATCTCCAGATAATTTCGGTCTGGATCAAAGGGAAGAAAACCCTGGCTAGGTCCGCTCCCATAAAGCACTTCTTCCGCGTACGCCGTCAGGAGTTGGGCATAAGCCGCGCCTCCGTCGGCCACTGGCAATGTTGCGCCGCTGGTCGGCAAAGTGAACGCCGGCCAATTCGGGGTCGCTCGTCCGGATTGAACGAAAATTGGATTAGGGTGATTGCGAAGTGAACTCCACCGATTGGAATTGAGTGCAAAATTTCGAAAATCAGTTTGAATTTCGTTGGTCAGATTACTGGGAATAAAGAAGCCGGGGTTCCCCGGATCTTCTCCCAATCCCTGCGCAATAAAAGTATCCAGCTCAAAAGTCTCTCGTCCGGTGAAGGAGTTAAATCCGTTGATGGAAGTGACCAGTTGGTCCAGCGCCGTGTTGGTGTTGAAGTGCCCCCAGTGATTAAAATAGACCGCGCGATCCAGGGTTGCCACGCCGCCAGTCGATCGCAGCGTTGTCGCATCAATCTCCAAATTTGTTTGACCCCAAGTCGGTTGGGAAACAAAGAAAAGAAGACAGCTAACCAATAACAACTGCAATGAACGGGGAAACAGCGTTCTAAAAAAAGAGCTTTCCTTCATCGTCAACTCACAGAACAGACAGGTGGGATACATCAAGCAGAGAGTAGAAGAAGTGCAATCCGCCTAATGAAGAGTTGATCTTGCGGATTGTTAACACTATAAGAGTGGCCGGAGCAATCGTCCAGTCTTTTTTCATGCCAGCACAACTCGGCGCAGTCCAAACTGATTGAAACTACGGGATTTTCCAATTGAGCCGTTCTTTGGGCATCCGGGATGATGCCAGAATTACCGCAATTATCTCTTAAATCGAGCCCAGTAATTCGTTCAGCAATTCAGCCGGACGCATTGCCGCGGCCACTTTCTCTTGCGACGGCAAATAGTACCCTTGGATGTCGACGGGCTGGCCTTGGATATCGGTCAGCTGTTTTGCAATCGCGGCTTCGTTATCGGCCAGCGATTTGGCCAGTGCCGCAAATTTTTCTTTTAGCTGCGCGTCGTTGTTTTGGTCGGCAAGTGCTTGGGCCCAATACAGCGCTAGATAGAAGTGGCTGCCCCGGTTATCGATCTCGCCTGCCTTGCGCGAAGGAGATTTGCCTTCGTCCAGCAATTTCTCCGTCGCCACATCGAGCGCCTCGGAGAGAACCTTTGCTTTGGGGTTCTCCGCGACATCGGCAAAATGTTCCAGTGATACCGCCAACGCTAGAAATTCACCCAGAGAATCCCAGCGCAGATGATTCTCCGCAACGAACTGCTGTACGTGCTTGGGTGCCGAACCACCGGCTCCAGTTTCAAACAAACCACCGCCGTTCATCAAAGGCACGATGGACAGCATTTTGGCGCTGGTGCCAAGTTCCAAAATCGGAAACAAATCCGTCAGATAATCGCGCAGCACGTTGCCAGTAACCGAGAGTGTGTCTTTGCCGTCTTTGATGCGATCGAGTGTGAACTTGGTCGCTTCACCGGGCGAAAGGATCTCGATTTGGAGGCCCGAAGTGTCATGGTCTTTGAGGTAGAGGTTAACCTTTTCGATCAGCTGAGCATCGTGGCCCCGGCTCTTGTCCAACCAGAACACGGCTGGTGCGTTCATCGCCCGAGCGCGTGTCACGGCTAATTTCACCCAATCACGTATCGGCGCGTCTTTGACTTGACACATTCGCCAGATGTCACCGGCTTCGACGTCGTGTTCGAAAATCGTCGCACCTGAATCGTCAGTGACTTTCACGACGCCTGCCGTTGGGATCTCAAACGTTTTATCGTGAGAACCGTATTCTTCAGCTTTCTGAGCCATCAAGCCAACGTTGGGAACCGAGCCCATCGTTGTCGGATCAAAAGCGCCGTGTTGTTTGCAAAAGTCAATCGTCTGTTGATAGATCGCGGCGTAACTGCTGTCGGGAATAACGGCTTTGGTGTCCTGTTGTTTGCCGTCTTTGTTCCACATTTGGCCCGAAGTCCGGATCATCGCAGGCATCGACGCATCAATGATGACGTCGCTGGGGACGTGGAGGTTGGTAATGCCCTTATCCGAGTTGACCATCGCTAGGTCAGGCCCGTGTTCCAGTGCCGCTTTAATGTCAGCTTCGATCGGCGACCGTTGGTCCTCTGGCAAAGTTGCGATCGCATCCAAAACATTTCCTAATCCGTTGTTGGGATTAGCGCCTGCCGTTTCAAGCGCCTCGGCGTGCTTTGTGAAGACCTCTCCGAAGAACTGTTTCACAGCATGGCCGAAGATGATCGGATCAGAGACCTTCATCATCGTGGCTTTCATGTGCAGGGAGAACAGTATGCCTTGGGATTTAGCGTCGGCGATTTGGTCGTTGAGAAACTGTTTCAGTTTGCTAACGTTCATCGCCGTCGCGTCCACGACTTCTTCGGCCAAAACGGGTACGGCCTCTTTCAGAACCGTCTCTTCGCCGTTGGCAGCGATCAGCGTAATCTTGAGCGCACCTGCCTTCTTTACCGTGGTTGATTTCTCACTGTTGCGGAAATCGCCGGCAGACATTGTGGCGACATGCGATTTTGAATCGGCTGACCATGCGCCCATGGAGTGCGGATTCTTGCGAGCATACTGTTTAACGGCTTTGGGGGCGCGGCGATCCGAGTTGCCTTCTCGCAGAACAGGGTTGACGGCGCTGCCGAGCACCTTTGAATAGCGCTGGCGAATTTTATGTTCTTCGTCAGTGTCGGGATCGTCCGGAAAGTCAGGAACGGCAAAGCCCTTGGACTGCAGTTCTGCGATTGCGGCTTTGGCTTGCGGGATCGAGGCACTGATGTTGGGCAGTTTGATGATGTTGGCTTCGGGTGTTTTGGCCAGTTCACCAAGTTCCGCCAGCGCGTCGGGGGTCTGCTGGTCTTCGTTCAGAAACTCGGGAAAGGCTGATAAAATTCGCGCCGCCACAGAAATATCACGTGTCTCAATGGATACATCGCAGGCGCTAGCAAAAGCAGAAACGATGGGAAGAAATGATCGTGTCGCCAATGCGGGCGCTTCGTCGGTCAACGTGTAAATGATGCGATGTGGGGATGGCATTTTCGTTTCTGGTTCTCAATATGCGAGGGGAATTCAAACGTAGCTTGGCGGCGTTTTACATAAGGAAGCTAAATTCCCAATTTATTACAAGTGCCGCGTTTCTAACGCCGCCTATTGTGAGCCAATCGCGCGAAAATGTCAGTACCGGCGGCTTTGGTTTTTACGAGTTATCACAAGACGTTTGCCGCCGCGCGATTCTTTTTGGCCGCGATAGCAGTAGTAGAAGGTCGTATCAAGCCCGAAGGCGCCTCTTCGGCCTCGAGCTTACTCTCTAGTGCAGCGATACGTCTAAATTTTAGGGTAGTGGATGAGGCCACGAATCCTGCAGCTGCATTAAACGATGCACTAACGGCAAAATCAAAGGGTAAAGGAGGGGCAGGACTCGTTGCCTCATCCA
>CALDEW010000519.1 GCA_937942355.1 uncultured Pirellulaceae bacterium
AAACTGCGCCGATAGGTGAAACATTTTGAGGCTCCTTTTGTCTCACCAAAACGGCGCACGTCACCATTTCGCGTATCCTTGACACCTTTTCCTTGTCCGAAGTAGCGTCTACGCCATACGGTAGTACTCTTCCCAGCCCTCGCGCGGTTTCATGGTCAGCATGTCGTTGGCTTGGGAGTTGTTGGTGATCGTCTTGCTTTCGCGATCGAACTCAATCGTGCCGCCCAATTGTTGGGCGATCATGCCTAGGTTCAACACCTGAGACAGAGGCGCGCTGATGTGGAAAGGCGAATTCGTTTTCGCTTCGCCTCGACAAGCCTGAATGAAATTCATCCAGTGGTTGGGTACTTTTGTATCGAACTCGGGCAGCGCATCTGTCGAACCGTGAATGACGTTCAGCGTACTGGAGTGCGAGTTGCCCTGGAATACCCGATCTTTGCCGTAGATCACTTTGCCTGGAGCCAGCGTCTCGACTTTGCCAAGTTTCGATTCAAATTGAGGCAGGTTCTTCTTGCCGTCGTACCACAACAGATCGCACGCCGGCATGCCTTCACGCTCTGGGAAGCTGAAGCGCAATGTCGTTTCCTGTGGGTATACCAGCGGATTTTCGCCTTTGCGTTCGACCGAAACGGTCGTCGGCAGACCGAGCTTCAGATAGCGGTGACACGTGTCCATGATGTGGGGTGCCCAGTCGCCGAGTGCTCCGCTGCCGTACTCAAACCAGCTGCGCCAATTGGCCGGATGCAGCCGGAAGCTGAACGCGTTTTTCTGTGCGGGGCCTGTCCAAATGTCCCAATCAAGTTTCTTTGGCAACGGTTCGCTGGGATAGTCCTTGACCTTCTGCCCCCAACCGTGCCAGCGACGACCTTTGTTCATATAAGCCACAATTTTGGTGACGTCGCTGATGACACCAGCTTGGGTCCAGGCTTCAAACTGAGTTCGATTGGCGGAGGAATGCCCTTGGTTGCCCATCTGAGTCACGACGCCCGACCGCTGGGCCATCTTCATTAGCAATTCGCATTCGTCGAAGGTGTGAGCCAGCGGTTTTTCGACCCACACGTGTTTGCCCAGCGCCATCGCCGCCATTGCGACAGGGAAGTGTGTGTGGTCGGGTGTGGAAATCACAACGGCGTCGATCTGCGAGTGCATCTTGTCCAGCATGACTCGAAAGTCGGAAAAGTAGGGAGCCTTCTTTTCCATGATGCCGTACTTGCCCGGTGATTCGCCATCGGGAACCGGCGCATCGCCGTTGGAGATCCGCGCCGGAAGCGTGCGGCTACCTTCCAAATCGACGTCGCACAGCGCGACGATGTTGCACAGCTTCGTGCCCAACAACATGACTCGATTGTTTATGCCTTTGCCGCCGATTCCCACCTGAGCCACATTGACTCGTTCGTTGGGCGAGGGATTCGCAAACGCAGGTTCCGACAAAGCACTTGCTGCCGCGACGCCAGCGGCTCCAGTTCTGAGAAATTGACGACGATCCATATCTTAGGTGACCTATGTTTAAAGGTTAATGTTTTCGAGGTTGATATTATAAGCGGTGATAGTTCGTAGGGGCTGCTCCCACCTGCCTTTTTTAGTAGAGGTGGGGCGTGGCAGTTAGGAACCTGATATATAATCTATCTCGTTTTTCGAAATTAAGATTACGTTTTCTGAAGAACTATCATGGTTATTCGTTAGTTTTGTGACAAAGATCTCAAATTCAGGGTAAGCGTTCCTAGGTCGTAACGGGCGAGACAACAAGTCCGGCCCTGCTATCGAACGGGGGACTGGAGACCGCGTCCACGATCTGCGTTTTCTTCGCTTTCGCAGCACAACACGATCTATGGTCATGGATATAGCTATCGGGTTGTGAAATAATCTGCCGATGGACAATGAAAATCTGAGATTAATTGCCGCCTGTGCGTTTGGGTTGGAAGCACTCGTGAAACGCGAACTGATTGCGCTAGGTTATCAACCTCACGTTGTTCAACCGGGGCGTGTTGCATTTGAGGGCGATTGGCGAGACGTTTGCCGCGCCAATATTCACTTGCGGGTTGCCGATCGCGTTCTAATCGAAGTCCACACCTTTGACGCCCCTGATTTCGAAGCACTCTTCGAAACGATCAAAGCCCACGACTACTCGCGCTTCATTCCTGTCGATGCAAAGTTTCCCGTCACCGGAAAGACGCGGCTTTCACAGTTGACCAGTCTCCCCGCAGTGCAGCGATCGACCAAACGCGCGGTAGTGGAAAGCATGAAGCATTTTCATAGTACCGAAGAACTCCCTGAGACGGGCGAAACTTACAAAATCGAAGTAGCGTTACTAAAAGACGTCGCCACCATCACGATCGACACCACCGGCAGCAGTCTACACAAACGCGGCTACCGCACGCTGGCGGGACCGGCTCCGATCAAGGAAACGCTAGCCGCAGCGATGGTCGACCTGTCGGTGTGGAAACCGAACCGCCCGCTATTGGATCCGTTCTGTGGAACGGGAACGATTCCCATTGAAGCGGCGCTGGCGGGATTGAAAATCGCACCGGGCATCAATCGTGATTTTGCTTCCACGCGGTGGGCTCAGATTGATCGAAAGATCTGGAACGATGCCGTGACCGAAGCGCTCGATCTGCAAGACAACGATACGCGGTTAGAGATCGAAGGCTTTGATGTCGACGCGGAGTCTTTGGAGATGGCGCGGTATCACGCGAAACTGGCCGGCGTTGAAGACAAAATTGTCTTTGAACAACGCGCCTTCGAAGATACGATCAGCGACCGAGAGTATGGTTGCGTGATTACCAATCCCCCCTATGGCGAGCGACTTCAGGGAGAGCAGCTGAGTGAATTGCGGTCGCTGTATCAGCAATTTCCCGCCGTTGTGCAACAACTGCCGACTTGGTCGTTGTTTGTGATCACCAGCATGCTCGACTTTGAAAAAATCGTCCAAAAGAAAGCCACTCGGCGGCGGAAGCTGTTCAATGGGCGGTTGGAATGTACTTACTTTCAATATTTAGGCCCGCGCCCACCGCGCCCCGAAGATGCCCAACGCGTCGTCCAAGAACTCCCCTTGGGCAATGGAGAATCTGAGGTTGAAACACCGGGCAAACCGACTGCTGCCGCCGCGCCGGTGTTCGCGGGGCTTCAAGCCAAAGACCACGAACAAGCAGAGATCTTTTCTCGGCGGTTGACCAAACGAGCGCGGCATCTCAGACGTTGGCCAACGCGTCGTGGGATTACTTGCTATCGAATTTATGAGCGCGATGTACCAGAGATACCCTTGGTGGTAGATCGCTACGATGATGCGCTGCATATCACCGAATATGAAAGGCCGCATGAACGTGATTTGGCGCGGCACAGCGCCTGGTTAGAACTGATGAAGGAAACCGCAGCGGAAACGCTAGAAGTGCCAATTGAAAAAGTTCATTTGAAATCGCGACACAAACGATCCAAAGGCGACCAATATGAAAAAGTGGCCGACATGCAACATACAAAACAGGTCACCGAAAACGGGTTGAAGTTTTGGATCAATCTTTCGGACTATGTAGATACCGGATTGTTTTTGGACCATCGTGTTACTCGCCAAATGGTGCGCGAACAATCCCAAGGGAAATCCGTACTGAATCTGTTTGCTTATACCGGTTCGTTTACGGTCTATGCAGCCGCCGGTGGTGCCGCTTCCACGACGACGGTTGACCTTTCAAAAAACTACCTGCAGTGGGCTCAGCGGAATCTCGAACTCAACAGCCTTTATAGTCCTGTGCATGAATACATCGCACGGGACTGCGTGGAATTCGTCAACGAAGCCGTTGGAAATGGAAAGCGTAAATACGACATCGTCATCATTGATCCACCCACCTACTCCAACAGCAAGCGGCTCGATGACGACTGGAATGTTCAGACAGGCCATGCGGATCTACTTAATGCCACCGGCAGGTTGTTGAACGAGGATGGCGTGATCTACTTTTCAACGAATTTTCGTAAGTTCAAATTGCACCATGACCAGTTGCCTGGATTTTCGATCCAAGAGATCAGCAAGCAAACCGTGCCCGAGGACTTTCGTAACCGTAGGATCCACCGCTGTTGGAAGTTGACGTCCGTAGACTGACGATGATGGGTGTCAAAGCATTAGGGTTATGACGGTTTGGATGGATTTTTGAATTATCCATGTATATTGTTGACCCGTCCTCAGCGATACTGACTGTGAAATATCATTCCTTCAATTACCATAATAATACGGCGATTTACGAAAAAATTGAGCGTCGATTCGTAGGACCAATCGAGCAATCGGAAAACCACATGACTAGCATTTCAAAAACGGATCTTCAAGATTCAACAAACGGGGCTGAGAATTCTACCGACCTGATTGAACAGGAGTTCGTCGGCGTGAAAACACTGGTCAAGCAAAGCAAGACATCCGTTCAATCAGAGGCCGATGCCTACACGACGTTCGTCATGCTGCCGGCTTACAACGAAGCCGAAGGTCTCCCGTCGTTGCTGGATAAAATTAGGCAAGTGTTTGCGACCAACGGCCAGCCCTACCATGTGATCGTCGTTGACGATGCGAGTACCGATGACACTTCTGAGATCGCGATTACGGCTGCACAAAACATGCCGCTGACGCTGGTTCGCCATCAGACCAATCAGAATTTGCCGGGAGCGCTTCGTTCAGGAATGATGAAGGCCATCGAAATGGGAACATCGGGTGACGTGATTGTGACCATGGATGGCGATGATACGCATCCTCCGGGTTCGATCAATTGTTTGTTGCAAAAAATTAGCGAAGGCTACGACGTTGTGACGGCTTCCCGTTACCAAATCGGCTCACGTGTGATGGGCGTTCCCTTCATTCGTGTGCTGATGACATGGGGAGCGCGAATGCTGTTCCGTGTAGTGATGCCTATTCCTGGCGTGCGGGATTACACCTGCGGCTACCGAGCGTATCGCTTCGACGTGTTGCGAGACACGATGGATTACTACGGCGACCAGTTCGTTTCGGAGAAAGGTTTCTCTTGCATGGCCGACGTGTTGTTGAAAATGCGTCGCTTCAAATACGTCTTTGGCGAAGTGCCGCTGCTGCTGCGTTATGACCAAAAACAGGGCGTCAGTAAAATGGCCGTTGGAAGAACGGTTTCCTTGACGCTGAAATTGTTGCTCAAACGCCGTTTAAGCGGATACTAATCCCCACCGTGAATAACCATGCAAAACCCGGTTTGATCTGGTGCATCTCCACCGGTGCTTTCCACTTTTTCCCACCTTTTTCCACCATCTTCAACTTTCGATTCCAAACATGACTTTAGAAAATAACACCCTTGAAACGGCGGGCACGACGTCCTCAAAGGATCCCAACGCTCCTTTGAAATGGGCGATCGCTGGCGGAGGCATGCTGGGTTTAACGTTGGCACTGCGGATGGCCAAACAAGGGCACGACGTCACGCTGATTGAAGCCGGTCCAACGTTGGGTGGTTTGGCTTCGATCTGGAAGCTGGGCGACGTGATGTGGGATCGTCACTATCATGTCACGCTGATGTCTGACTCCCGTCTATTAAATCTGATCGAAGAGATTGGATTGTCTGACGATTTGAAATGGGTGGAGACCAAAACCGGATTCTTTACCGGCGGTAAGCTCTATTCGATGTCCGACACGGCCGAGTTTTTGAAGTTTCCGCCTTTGAAGTTGATCGAAAAGTTGCGTTTGGGCGGTACGATTTTCTATGCTTCGAAGATTCGCAATTGGAAACGGCTTGAGAAGATCAAAGTCGCCGATTGGCTGGCGCGGTGGTCGGGCAAAGGTACTTTTGAAAAAATCTGGGAACCACTGCTCAAGGCGAAGCTTGGTGAGAGCTACAAAAGGACTGCCGCGTCTTTCATCTGGGCTCACATCAGTCGCATGTATAAGGCGCGCCGGACGGGGCTCAAGAAGGAAATGTTCGGATACGTCACAGGCGGCTATCGCAGCATCATTCAACGTCTGGGCGACCTGTTGGAAGAGATGAACGTCGATATCAAAGTCGACCATCCGGTTTCGAAGATCCAAAAGCAGGCCGACGGAACGTTTTCCATTGACTTTCAGAATCAACCTTCTCAATCTTTCGATCGCGTCATCATGACGACGCCGAACTCGATCATGAGTCGCGTTTGCACGGACATCAGTCAAGACGAGAAGGACCGATTCGATAAGGTGGAGTATCTCGGGATCGTGTGTGCGTCGCTGTTGTTGAAGAAGCCAATTTCAAGGTTCTACGTCACCAACATCACTGACACTTGGGTGCCAATGACGGCGGTTATTGAGATGACGACGATTGTGGACACTGATGAGTTCGGTGGGAAATCGCTGGTTTATTTGCCAAAGTATGTTCCGGCGGATCACGAGCTGTTTGATAAATCGGATGAAGAGATTGAAGAATCGTTT
>CALDEW010000520.1 GCA_937942355.1 uncultured Pirellulaceae bacterium
CGGGTGAATTATTATTGTCTTGGGGTCCAGTTGAAGAGGAACCCGCGATTGTCTTTGTTCCACTGTTGGTCAGCGCTGAAGACGGTCGACTCGCGCTGCCCGGTTAATCGGTTGGACCTACTTTTGACAACGATGCGGCTTCGGTTTCCTAAACTGTCTTTTTCCTGAATCGCCAGCGCGACGCCCAGCTGAAATCGTGCCGAAGGATAGATGGGCACGTTTAACCGCTGGAGCGACATTTCGCCTAAATCTATCCGGTGGAAAATCGCTTCACCTTCATTGTTCTGCCCGACGGCCTCCAATTCGCAGCGGCTGTTGTTGGGAGAGTAAAGCCCCCAAGCGATCCAGTGGTCGCAATGCGGCAACATTGGGTACAGCAACATGGCAATCGTCACCGCAAATAGAACTGCATTTTGCTTGCCGTTGGCCAATTCGTTGTGCTCTACTACTGAGGGCCAGAAAAGTACTGCCGCGATCAAAAAAAAGAAAAGGTTCCAAACCAACACGCCCAAGTGGTGGTCCAGCCCCCAAGGCCCCAGCGTGGCGATCAGCGCGGTGTGAAAAATGGCCGCCAGAACAACACCCGTTTTGCGTGTGCGCCCGAACAGCAAAAGCACCGCGACCAGTAACTCAAAGACCGGCATCAAGGCGGCGATGAAGTTGATCCATTCAGGTGCTTCAACGCCAACCAGTCCTGCCAGCGTTTGAGCCATTGTTCCACCGAGCCCATAGATAAACTGGTAGTCAAATTTGCTGACCGCTGAAAAAAAGTAGATGGACGCCGTTACCCACCGCGCTGACGCGATGAGTTCGTCTGGTCGTTTGGCCAAGGTCACCAAAACGGCGTAGAGGAAAAACTGCCACGCCCAAGGTTGTAAGCGGTGTTGGTTGAGCAAGAATAGACAAAGAATCGACACCGCGCAAATTGCAGCCGCGATTCTTTTCGTATTGCCACTGCGGTTCTTTGTGCGCTGAAGGATTTGACCGAAAGAGCAAGCCATCAAAAACGATGTGCTTAAAAAGAGAATCCCTAAAGCAACTCCGTCTGCGATCAACGGAGCGCCGACCAATGACTTCAGTAACGGGATTTGTGGGAAGTCAGAAATGCCCGTCCAAAGTCGAAAGGTCATTCCGATCAGCACCAGCAAGCCCAGCGTCCAAATGGCGGTTAAATTTTCGGCGCGCCGGTCGAAGGTAGCCGCAGTTTCTGGTCTGGGCAATTCCTGAGTTGGAGTTTGATCTCGCAAAGTTGGTTGCTTTGAAGCTGTTGAAGCGTTTTATATTTTGATCGCTTGACGATTCTTTAACTACGACAAACTTTTGAGATGTTTGATGCTCTGCCCAATACTGGCGATCGGATCGGGCGATTGATCTTGTTCGACGTGACAATAGACGGCACCAATTTCGGCGGCCAACTTCATCACTTCACCCATATCAATCGTACCATCACCGCACTCTTGAAAGGCCTCGGCGGGGACTTGGCCTTCGTCGTAAATCACGGCCGTGCCCTCCTTGGGGTCCTTAAGATGAACTTGCGAGATTCGACCGTCCAGTTTTTTCATGGTCTCCAGTGGATCCCAACCGCCCACCTTCGTCCAGAAGACATCCAGTTCGAACTTGACCAGGTCATTGTTCAATTCTTGCATCAGGACGTCGAACCCTGTCGTGTCCCCGTCAATTTTTTCGAACTCGAATGAATGATTGTGGTAACAGACTTGCATTCCGGCGTCTGCCGCTTTCTTTCCCAATTCGTTGGCGCCTTTTGCATTGGCTTTCATCAGCTTAACCGTTTCGCGCGACCCTTTGCCGATATAGCCAAACACAAGATGCTCCAGCCCAATCTCTTTAGCGGTTGCAATAATGTCGTCGGTCGAAGGCACGCCGTCTGTTTCGGGTTTGCAAATCGATTGCCAGTTAATAAAACCAGATTTAACACTTAACCCGACCTCTTTGGCCTGTTTGGAAATTTCGATGCCCTCGGAAACGTCCATCAGTTCGACCTGTTTATAACCGGCGTCGGCTACGGCTTGGAGTGTTTTTTTGCTGTCCTGCCCCATCTGTTTGCGGACGGTCCATAACTGCAGGCCGATGCTGTCGAGGTATCCCGATTGCTGAGGCATGGCCAGAATCGGTCGCGCTAAATGAGCTGCCAGAGCGGTAACGCTCAGCCCGGCGGTCGCTTGAATAAATGTTCGACGTTTCATGAGTCGTTCCTGGGCGAAATGGGTTGGTGTTTTTATTGGTTTTTGCCTGACAAAGCCATGTCCACAATTTCCGTGGCGGACATTGCTTTACCTGAGGGCGGGTTGAAGATCAGGCTGCTGGGATCTGGATGCGGCGTATTGGCCTCCAACGTAGAAATCAATCCGTCGACATCGACGACACAGCCGCTGGTGGTCATAATGTGATGGACCAGGTTGATAAGTGCGTCGCGATCAAGTTTTTTTGAAGTTTGATCCATGCCTTCATTGTAGCTGGCTTTTGCAAGGGTCGCCAACCAGCGAATCGCTGAAATTTAACTTTAGCAGTTATCAGATAAGGGAAACGATGAAGTTTACAACGCTTGGAAAAACGAACGAACAAGTGTCAGTGGTCGGGCTGGGAACCTGGCAGTTTGGCGGCGAGTGGGGCGTTGATTTTACGCCGGAGATGGTCGATGTCATCTTTAATGCCGCCAGAGACTGTGGAATCAACCTGATTGATACGGCTGAATGCTACGGTGATCACCTATCGGAATCCTTGATTGGCGCAGCGATTGAGTCGGATCGAGACAACTGGTTTCTGGCGACGAAGTTCGGCCATCATTTTGAAGCACCATTTACCAGAGCTGAACCGCGGTCGGCCAGCGACGTGGTTAAGCAGTTAGAAGATTCTTTGAAAGCGCTTCGTACCGATCGGATTGATTGCTACCAGTATCACTCGTGGGGCGACGACGAGATTTTCTCAGACGACGTGCAGGCGGTATTACTGAAGGCCAAGGACGACGGCAAAATTCGTTTCTTGGGGAACTCGGTGAGAAGCAAAGGCGTTTCTTCGATTCAGGTTGCTCAAAGCGCCGAACACCAAATCGATACGATTCAAATCGTCTACAACCGATTGGCGCGTGAGCCAGAAGAAAAGTCGTTTCCGATTTGTGAGCGCGACAATCTGGGCGTCATGGCACGTGTGCCGCTGGCATCGGGCTACCTGTCAGGAAAGTACAAACCGGGGCATAAGTTTCTTGAAAACGAAGTGCGGAGCCAGTTCCACCAAGATGACGATCGCAATCGCTGGCTGGAGGAAGTTGAAAAAATCAAAGCCGAAGAAGTTCCCCAAGGCGTCGACATGGCACAGTGGGCGATCGCTTGGTGCTTGAAGCATCCGGCCGTTTCCTGCGTTATTCCCGGCGTAAAAAACGCAGATCAGGTGCGCTCAAACGCGGCGGCCGCTGAATTGA
>CALDEW010000521.1 GCA_937942355.1 uncultured Pirellulaceae bacterium
CCAAGGAAGTTTGGGCGAGTGAGAGTCGTGGCAACTTCGAAGTCGTTGATGTCCAATTCGTTGCCGTCGACGCCGCTGCGATTGCTGCCATGAAGGTAGGTGTGTCGAAAACGCGGTCGTTCCAGCACGCGCGGAAGTAACTCTGTTTGGAAACGCTGCCATTGGGCGCGCGGCCACGACCAATCAATCGAGGGAAGCCAATCCGTTCCGGTGCCTTGGTAGGGCCAGCGGTTCTGATAGGGATTATATTGACCTTGGTAGCCCAAGTTGGGGCGCTGGAATTGAGGCTGTTGAAACAGAGGCTGTTGAAACAGAGGTTGTTGAAATGCGGGTTGGGGAACGTTGAAGTTTTGCGGCAACTGCCGCGGAGGCGGGGGAAGCACTTGCAGTTGTTGTTGGCCGCCTTGGTTGGGGAAGATTGGAAACGGCTGCAGGTTGTAGTTCGATGGATCCGGCAGATTTGTTCTTGGCAGATCCAAAGTTGGCAACACGCCACTGGGAGGGAGAAAGGGCTGGGATGGCGGAGGCGAAAAGTTCGGCAGCTGAACGGGGTTGTTTTGAAACTGAGGCAACTGAAGTTGGGGCACTTGAAGCTGGGGCAACTGCGTTTGCGGTAGCGGACTCTGAGGCGCTGTGATGATCGAACCGGGCGTGCTGCCGCCAGTTTGAAACGGGTCGGCAAAACGTGGACGTTGAGCGTTCGCCGATTGCGCGCATACACTTGCTATCGCGGTGATTGCTAGCGTCACTACAGCGAGAAAACGGATCGTTTTTCGATTATTGCTCAAGAACAAGGCCCGGTTTGCCGGAGGTAAATGCGTATGAGCAGTAGTTATCAATCCGCCTAAGCCGCGTCAATAACGATTCTTTAGAGGTTCTGTTCTGTCAGCAACTTGCATCAAGGTTAAATAGAGGCGCGGTCGTGTTTCGATCTTCCTTTTCCTATCTCTAAAGCCCAACAAATTTAGAAACGGATTCGATCCTATTAACCACCGATCAGAATCAGAATGAACGGCTGGATGTCAAGAAAATCGACGAAGCCGTCTTCGTTGATGTCGACTTCCCTTTGGTACATGCCGGAGGCAAGCCGAGTGATGAATAGAGCGATGTCCAAGAAGTTCACAACCCCATCCAGATTCGAGTCCCCCAACAAAAACGGCTCTTTCGGCAGTTGCTGGGTTTCAATCGTCAGTTGCGCCCAATCGACGGGGCGGTCGTCGCTTACCAGCACGTTCAACAGCCCGTCTTGGAGGAAGTCGAGGTCGCCGAACGAATCCTCTGTGAGTTCCAAAGTTAAAACCTGTTCTCCGTTTTCAAATTCCATTCCCCAACCTGCGCGGCTGCCGGGGCTGAACGAATTGCTGAGGCTGTCTAAAAAGATCTGATCACTGTCACTGTGGGTGCCAAGACGCTGGGTCGCCAGAGTCAGAACCGCCGATACGACTTCCTCCGATGGCGAAAGCTCGAAGCGAAATGAAAATGCGACGCTCCTGTCAATTTCGTTGGCGCGGTCCAAGCCAACGACCATGTGGTCCTGACGAAACCCGCCCAAATTATCAACTACGTTGAACCAATCCGAGTCGATGTAGGCATCGTCGGCACTACCGGCACCGTCGTTTTCAAACTGGTCGAAGTCACCGATCACATATTCGCGGCGCTCCACACCGGCGCTGCGTTGCTGTTGTAGACGTTGTTGAATGTAGAGGCTGTTGATTGGATTTTCGGAATCGTTGAATTCAATTTGGGTACCGAAAGAATCGACCGTACCGTCACCAGTAACCGAAGCGGCACCCATGGCACCGATCAAGAAGTTACGGGATTCTGGCGGGTTTCTGATCTGAAACCTTGGCGCGGTCGAGTTAAAGATTACCGTATGTGCGCCGCGCCAGCCGTGGACGATCGGGGTGAATGCGCGGCGAGCTTCGAAGCCATAGTCATCTGTGAGGTTGTCGTACAATGCACCTGTGGAGTAACCCGCGTGAGGGCCGCTTAGGACGAACGAGTCGGTGGCGATGCCGTTGAGAAATACGTTGGGGCCTCGGTTGAAGCCACCGAAGGTGCTGTTATTGATGAAGGCTCGGCGCGCCTGATTGGTCTCTAGGTTCTTCTGCAGCACGAACTGCCCATCGGTTAGGAAAGCGTATCGCCGACTGCCGGTAATGAGAGAGACAGGTTCTACGTAGGCTGCGTCTTGGACGGTAACCGATCGCGCCAAGCCCCCTACAGCTACCGCCGACGCCGATAAATGCTGGCCAGTGACGTCAGAAGCATATGCGTTGATAACCGCGTCGAAGAAGATGAAATCTTTGGCGTGGTCTTCATCGGTGAAGACGACTTTCCCCTGTACTTCGTCAGTCTCCGAAGCATTGAAGATAGACGTCCCACGAATTCTCTGGATACCGATGTTGGAGATGCGGTCTTCGTGGTAGCGTTGGATGGTGCCCGTCCCGAGGCGGCGATCAATGTTGTGCGACAACGGGGCGTGCACGAAAACGCGGTCGCCTTCGATTCGAGTGATGCGACGCTCTTGCTGGAAGGTGAAGCGGCTCTCAGAAGTGTTCCATCCAAAGTTTTCTCCAGAGGGGTCGTCGGGGAATAGGCTGGTGACTAGGTCGAACCAGACTTGATTGGGCGCGCGTTCGACGTTGATCCATTCACCAACGCTGTAAACATCTGAGTTCGCCACTCGGAAGCTCGTCGCGCCACCTGGCACGACTTTGTCGATGATCTCGTTACGTGGCCCGCTATCACGTAGCTGAATTGATGTGATCTGGGGGCTGTCCACATGAATGATGCTGATCGGGTTCAGCGATGTCGAACGGAGGATGGTGTCGCTGGCTGGATCGTTGCCGTTGCCGGCACCACGAAGAATCACTCCGCTGGCATTGATGTTCAACGTGTCGCTGATGTCGAACTGACCAGGGCTCAGTTGAACCACTCCGCGGAAGCCGTTCGCGTTTAACGACAGCTGGGACACACTGTCAATGGCTGCTTGAATGGAGGCCCGGTTGTCTCCCGCGATTGGCGCGACGTTGACAAAACGTGAGGAGTCGACAACGTCTTCGGCGACCGGGATCTCTGATCCTTCTTCGTAACCGGCTGCACTATAGTCGAGGATACGGTCGCCTCGTTGGTCGAGTTGATAGACCAAGCCAGCTGTTCCACGTCGGACCCAAGCGGACGTTTGGGCGTAAGTGGAGGTGATGCTAACAGAGCAAACGGCTAAGACGACGCAGATCTGCTTTAAGAAGCGAGCCGTTTTTATCTTGAAGAACATCGGCGGGATTTCGGTGGGATGAATCGCTGGTTATTTGGCGCTTTTGAAGTATAGCAGTAACCAAGACCACCGTTCTTACTTTCTTTTTTTGCGACAATGTGGCGGCTCACGACTCGGAGAGTTGAGTTACGTAAAACGACTCTCCGAGTCGTTTATCTCACAGCAGCTCTTCGCCACTAAACCTTCTTGAAGATCGTACCGGCAAGTGGCGGCAAGGTGATGTTGATGGACCACTGGCGGCCTTGGGCTTCGATCTGTTCGGCTTCGACGTGGCCGCCGCTGCCTTTATTGGATCCGCTGTAGATCGCGCTGTCGCTATTGAGAATCTCGGCGTAAGTTCCAGGTTCTGGGACCCCGATGCGGTAGCCTTCGTGGACCGTGGGCGTGAAGTTTAGAACGGTCAGCGTGAAATCCGAGGGATCTTTGGCGCGACGAAGGTAAGCCAGAATACTGTTCTCGTGGCTCATGGCGTCCACCCATTCAAATCCGGCATCTTCGAAGTCGACTTCATGCAGCGATTTTTCAGATTTGTAGATCTTATTCAAATCGCCGACCAGTTTTTGCATGCCCGAATGCGAATCCCATTTCAGCAAATCCCATTGCAATCCGTCATCCACATTCCACTCGTTCCACTGCCCCCATTCGCAACCCATGAACAGAAGCTTCTTCCCCGGATGCGTCCACATATAAGCGTACAGCAAACGGAGATTGGCGAACTTCTGCCACATGTCGCCTGGCATCTGATCGATCAGCGATCCCTTACCATGAACGACCTCATCATGCGAAAACGGCAGCATGAAGTTCTCGGTGAACGCGTAGATCAGGCTGAACGTCAATTCATCGTGGTGGTACTTACGATGAACGGGTTCTTTGCTTTGGTAACGAAGCGTATCGTTCATCCATCCCATATTCCACTTCAGGCTGAATCCCAATCCGCCACAATAAGTCGGGCGCGACACGCCACCCCAAGCGGTGGATTCTTCGGCGATCGTCAAAGCGCCCGGAAACTCTTCGTGAACTTTTTCGTTCATGCGTTTGAGAAAATCAATCGCGGCGATGTTTTCGCGACCGCCAAATTGGTTGGGGACCCATTCCCCTTCTTCGCGGCTGTAGTCCAAGTACAACATCGACGCCACTGCATCGACTCTTAATCCGTCAATGTGATAATACTTCAACCAGAACAGGGCGTTGGAAATCAGGAAGTTACGGACTTCGTTACGTCCGTAATTGAAGATCAGCGTGTCCCAATCCGGATGGTATCCCTGACGCGGATCAGCGTGTTCGAACAACGCGGTGCCATCAAATTTTGCCAAACCATGGCCGTCTTTAGGGAAGTGAGCCGGTACCCAATCCACGATGACGCCAATCCCGTTCTGGTGACAGTAATCGACGAAGAACATCAGGTCTTCGGGACTTCCGTATCGACTGGTGGGCGCGAAGTAACCGACCGTTTGGTAGCCCCAGCTGCCGGTGAAAGGATGTTCGGCGATCGGCATCAATTCCACATGCGTGAACCCCAACTCCTGACAGTAGCTGACAACGCGATGCGCCAAATCACGATAGTTCAACCAGCCATTGCCTTGGTCATCCTTTTGCCAACTGCCCGGATGAAGCTCGTAAACCGAAATGGGCTTTGACAACTGGTCGTCGGTTTGGCGCTGTTTGATCCAGTCGTCATCGTTCCACTGATACTCGGTCAAATCAGCAACGACCGACGCAGTAGCCGGGGGGATCTCACTGAAGAAACCATAGGGATCGGTTTTCTCGACGATGTTCCCGTTGGCATCGTTGACCTTGAACTTATATTTTTCACCTGGAGCCAGTCCTGGGATGAACAGTTCCCAAACACCACTGGGAATCAGTTTGTGCATCGGGTTGGCCGCACCGTCCCAATGGTTGAAGTCACCGACCAAGCTGATGCCACGCGCGTTGGGCGCCCAAACAGCAAAGTTCACGCCTTTGACGCCGTCGACTTCGCGGACGTGAGCGCCTAATTTTTCGTAGATCTCGTAATGATTGCCTTCGTTGAAGAGGTAAAGATCCAGCTCCGTTAGCATTGAACCGTAGGCATAGGGGTCATTCATCATCTTTGTCGTTTCGCCTTGGTTTATTTTCAATTTGTAGCGGCCGGCGTCTGTCTCAAAAACATTTTTCTCGCAGACGACCTCAAACAGCCCCGATCGGGTGACGCGTCTCATCTGCTGTTCGACGGTGTGGCTGGGATTGACGATCCAAACCTCATCCGCGTTGGGCTGAAAAGATCTTACCAAACAAGGACAAACGCTTCTGCCATCGTCTTGTTGAAGCTGTTGAGGGCCCAGGAAATCGCGAGGACGCTGGTGGCGGCCTTCCAATAAAGCATTCAGCGCGTCCACATCCAATGGGACTTCGGCGTTCTTCCAAGCACTCATAACTCAATCCGTTACTTTAATAAGGTTAAATCGATATTGGCGGTCCGTCTACCAATTCGGGGGTTAAATCGCGGCATTTCGCTTTGTCATGAGATCGCCGCGGACAGGTCGTCACTAAATGGCCATCAAGGGGACTAGTTTGCCGAACAGCCGAATGCTGCCGGTAGTTCTCCGTCGATGGGGGAATCGGCGTCAATCTCGGTCACTCGCGTCCATCCCGTTTTGGTGGCTTTAAATAGTTTCTGATGGCGAGACTCCAAAGCCTCGATGTCATCGAGCGCGAGAAACTTGTCGTTCATGCGTTCGGAGGTCAGCACGATCCGGCGGCGCTGATTTCTGGCGGAGGCAACTCGTCGATCGGTGGCGGTGATGACGGCACCCGTCGCGCCGGCAGATGATGCATCTGTTGCGAACGGTATTTCGTAAGGGTTGGTCTGTTGGTGGACCAAGCTAAGGCGCTTCAGCGAATCGGTTGAGCGTCCCAAACCTTTGCGTCGCCCATCGTTCTTACGTTGTCCGACGTTGAAGATGCGGCAGTCAATTTTGTGGATTCCCATGGCGCGGTCGATGCGTTGCCAAAGGTCGCAGTGTTTGATGCTGACACGTTTGCCAAAACGATTCCATTTCCAATCGTTTTCTTTCCAAACGCGAATGTCGCGTCGGATGCCGCGGCCAACGTATTTGCTGGGCGTGACCAACGTGACGTGCGAAGGTTGGTCGAGTGCTTCGATGCCTCGCACAACCGCCAGTAGATTCAGCCGCTCCCCAAAGACGCCGGGTTCGATGTCGTCGGCTTCGATTCGAACGCCGTGATGGATCGGTTCAAGGACGAAGTGCCAACGTCCGCCTGCATCGTTGCTACGTTCAGCCATGGAGGGCTTTTCAGTAGTCGTTGCGCGGGTTGAGTCATCGAACTGATCGGTATCAGTAAGCAGCAAGTAGTGGGGAGCGGTTTTCATCGGGGACGAGCCTGAGATGGAGCGATCAGGTTTTTAGGGAAAGCTTTCTGCGATGACCTTCCGTGTCGTCCCTTCGCCGGGAGCGGCGTGGGTGTGTTCTCCGTTGAACACGATTCGCGTAGCCTCAATGGTGAAACTATTGTCGATCATTACGCAATACGAGAACTTTATCTTGCCGGAAATGTCAACTTACTTTCTCCAGTCGCCGTGCGCTGCGGCATGATTGGTACAGCCCGCACCGCGCGTTAATTTGTACTGGTTGTGCGCTGGCAAAGACTCCGACTAGGTGCAACGTTACGCACCAACCTTGACCCCCAACCCAACCGTAGTGGACGAGGCCACGAGTCCAGCGGATCCATTAACAGATAACACCCGGCAACCGAGCAGGAACCAAATAGGACTCGTTGTCTCATCCACTACCTGAAACCCCAATTTTTAGTTCGAACAACGTACCAGCGTCTTTGCGAAGAGGATTGGTCTGATAAACTGTTAACAAGCTCCCCCATCAAACTAATCGCGATGACAAAACGGAAAAACAAAAGCGCGGAGAAATCATGAAGAACCTGTTAAACACTACTTTCTCACGGCGAGCATTTGTTTTCTCGGCGTTGGCGTTGTCGGCGGTGCTGATGCCGGGCTGTGCGAATAAAGATCAAGCTGCCGGCGGTGATGCGGGCGACAAAAAGCCAACCATCGGGTTTGTGCAAACGGGCGATCTGAGTGACTGGCGAAAAGCCCACACGCAATCGGTCAAAGAAGCCGCTGAAGCGGCGGGATACAATCTAAAATTTGCCGACGGACAGGCAAAGTTGGAAAATCAGGTCAAAGCCGTTAGCTCATTCATCTCCCAAGGCGTTGATGCGATCATTATCGCACCGTTAGAAGTATCCGGATGGGACAACGTGCTTGAGAAAGCCAAGAAACGAAACATTCCCGTCCTGATTCTTGATCGCCAGGTCGAAGTGGAAGACGATTCGCTGTACGTGACTTACATCGGTGCCGACACCTACAACGAGGGAATCTTGGCGGCCAAATGGTTGGTGGAAAAGGTGGACGGCAAAGCGAAAGTCGTCGAACTGCAAGGATCGCAAGGGGCTTCACCGACAATCAATCGCCGCGATTCGTTCTTGGAAGTCATCAAGGATCATCCAGGGATCGAGATCATCGCTTCTCAGGCGGCCGATTATGAACTGACCAAAGCCAAAGAGGTGATGGAGGCCATCCTAAAAGCCAAAGGCGATGAAATCGAAGTCGTCTACGCTCACAACGACTACATGGCCCTCGGTGCGATTCAAGCAATCGAAGAAGCCGGCAAAAAACCGGGCGAGGACATCATCGTGTTGTCGATCGACGGGATGAAGTCCGCGTTTGAGGCGATGGTGGCAGGAAAATTAAACTGTACGGTCGAATGTAATCCTCTCCAGGGCCCCAAAGCGATGGAAGCGATCGGGAAAATCTTGGCCGGGGAAACTGACGGCATCCCGAAGAAGCAAATGGTTTTGGATAAAGTGTTTGATCAATCCAACGCCGCCGAGGAAATCGGCAGCCGTAAGTATTAATCGTTCGATGCCCACCCTTACTAAGCCCATCCTCAAGATCCACAACCTGAGAAAGCAATTTCCGGGCGTGTTGGCCCTCGACGGAGTCGACTTCGAACTCACCGCGGGCGAAGTCCACGCTTTGATGGGCGAAAACGGAGCGGGGAAGTCGACACTGATTAAAGTGCTGACCGGCGTTCACCCGCGCGATTCGGGGAGGGTTGAACTGGACGGTCAAACGATCGCGCCGACATCTCCCTCAGCCGCCGAAGGGCTCGGCATCAGCACCGTCTTTCAAGAAGTCAACCTTATTCCTCGGCTCTCGGTCGCCGAAAATATCCTGCTGGGGCGTCAACCCAAAAACGCAATCGGTGCGATTGATTGGAAGACGCTGTACCAAATGGCGACGCAGACACTGACACGTCTGGGCGTGGAACTGGATGTTCGAAAACAACTGGCGGAATATTCGATCGCCATTGCCCAGATGGTGGCGATTGCGCGTGGCATTGCATTGGATGCCAAAGTGCTCATCCTCGACGAACCCACCAGCAGTCTGGATGAAAAGGAGGTCACGCATCTGTTCACTGTTATGGAACGTTTGCGGAACGAGGGCATGGCGATTGTGTTCGTGACTCATTTTCTCGATCAAGTCTACCGCATCTCCGATCGCATCACGGTGCTTAGAAATGGACGATTGGTTGGCACGTGGCCGACTGGAGAGCTGGAGCGGTTAGATCTGGTCGAACATATGTTAGGACGCAAGGTCCCGCAATTGTCTGCCCAACGTGTTGGTTCCGCCGCTGTTCCTTCCTCAAAAATTTCCGCAAAACCTGTGGTAAAAGCTCAGGGGCTAGGGCGTCGCGGGTCCGTCCATCCGTTTGACCTAGAGATTTTCCCTGGCGAGGTGGTGGGACTTGCGGGGTTGCTGGGATCTGGCCGCAGTGAAGTAGGGCGTTTGATTTTTGGTTTCGATAGCGCGACCACCGGCACGTTGGAGGTTGGCGGGAATCAAGTCGTCAACTGGTCGCCACGCAAAGCGATTGATGCAGGAATCGCGTGGTGCCCCGAAGACCGGAAGCTGGACGGCGTGATCCCTCAATTATCGGTGAGGGAAAACATCGTGTTAGCGTTGCAATCGGCCAGATCCATTTTCCATCCGCTTTCCCGCGCCAAACAAAATGAAATAGCTCAGCGGTACGTTGCACAACTGGGAATCAAAACGACATCTTTGGAAACCACCGTTGGCACGCTTTCGGGCGGGAATCAGCAGAAGGTTCTGTTGGCGCGCTGGCTGGCGATGGAACCGAAACTAATTATCTTGGACGAACCGACGCGCGGAATTGACGTGGGGGCCAAAGCCGAGATTGAGAACCTTGTGGCGGAGCTGAGCGCAGCAGGCGTCGCGGTGCTGCTGATCTCAAGTGAACTCGAAGACCTCGCACGTTGTTGCAGCCGAGTGGTCGTGCTGCGTGACCGGAGGATTGTGGCGGCGCTGGATCCAAGTAGCGATCTGGAACAAAACGCTTTAGACGAATCTGCCATCATGAAGTTGATCGCCCACCACAATGATTAAACCAAAATGACTCAAGATGTAAACCTCAAGAAAAATCGCCTCGGCTGGCAACCGCCGCCTGCGTTCTATGCGCTGTTGGGACTGGCGGCACTATTGCTGGTGAATTGGTTCTGTATTCCTTCGTTCTTCGAGATTCAGGTGCGTGACGGTAACTTTTACGGAAGTCTGATTGATGTCTTCAATCGCGGGGCCATCGGGGTGCTGTTGGCGATTGGGATGACGCTGGTTGTGGCGACCGGTGGAGTCGATTTATCAGTCGGGTCGGTTGTCGCGATCTGCGGCGCTGTGGTAGCGATCGTTTTGACGACTACTCAGTTCGGGATCGTGGTCGCGATCGCGGCTGGGTTACTGGCAGCGGTTGGTGCAGGCGCGGTCAACGGTATACTGATCACTTGGCTGAGGATCGAGCCTATCATTGCGACGTTGGTGTTGATGGTCTCCGGCCGGGGGATCGCTAAGTACATCGCCGGGGAACAGACGGTTGCAGTGCCGCCGGAATTGGCCAGCCCAACGCTGGACTTTCTTGGTAACGGACATTTTCTGGGCCTCCCGTTTCCGATCACGATCGCGGCGGTGTTGTTTGTTGTCACATTGTTAGTGGTCCGCCGAACTTCGGTGGGCCTGCTGGTCGAATCCGTCGGCGCGAATCCATCGGCAAGTCGCGCCTGTGGAATCAACGATACGGTCGTGAAGTTAACGGTGTACGTGTTTGCGGGATTCTGTGCGGGGTTGGCAGGCATTATTGATCTGGCCAACATCGGAATCGCCGACCCGACCAACGCAGGTGCTCTTTCAGAGTTGGATGCAATTTTTGCGGTCTTGGTTGGCGGCACGGCTTTGACCGGCGGCCGGTTCTCATTGACTGGAGCCGTGATCGGGGCGCTGTTGCTGCAAACGTTGATGACGACGCTGTACACGTGGGGCGTTCCATCGGACGTTGCTCCGGTTCCCAAAGCCATCGTAATCCTGCTGGTTTGTCTTCTCCAGTCGCCGACATTAAGAAGCTGGTTGGAAAGAACTCTGCGTGGCAATCGAAAGATGGGATCGCGGCAAGTGGAGGCGTCATCATGAGCTTCATTGCACGCGGAAACCTTCCCTTGTTGGCAACGGCAGCGGTCTTGGCAGCGCTGTTCGGCGCCGCCAGTCTCTGCTTCGACAATTTTTGCTCGTCGTATGTGATCAGTGATCTGTTCTCTCAAAACGCTTTTCTGGGAATCTCGGCGTTGGGAATGACGGTTGTCATCCTGTCGGGCGGAATTGATTTGTCCGTCGGAGCAGTGATTGGTTTCACCACAATTTTTGTAGCGACGTTGATTACTCAATGTGAATTCTCGCCGTGGTTGGCGTGGACGGTCGCGCTGATCGTTGGCACGGTTTATGGAGCAGCGATGGGCGCAACAATTCACTTTTTCAAACTTCCAGCGTTTTTGGTGACGTTGGCGGGTTTGTTTTTCGCGCGTGGCATGGCATTTTTTGTAACGCAGCAATCGGTCCAGATCCGCAACGACGTTCACGAGTTAGTTTCTGGCGTTGCGATCCCATTTGGCCAAACCGAGATAGGATTTACGACGATCTTGTTTCTGGTACTGCTGGTGACCATGGCTTGTGTTTCTAATTTTAGTACCTTCGGTCGCGCTGTTTTGGCGATCGGCGGCGACGAGGAATCGGCAACGCTGATGGGGTTGCCGGTGGCGCGAACCAAAGTCGCTGTCTACGCGATCAACGGATTCTGTTCAGCCTTGGCCGGCATCGCAATGACGCTGTATATGGATTCCGGGAATCCGATCAACGCCATTGGTTTGGAGTTGGATGTGATCGCCGTCGTCGTAATTGGTGGAACTCTTCTAAGTGGCGGCGTTGGAAGCTTTACGGGGACATTGTTGGGGTTCTTGATTTACGGCACGATTTATCAAATCACCTATTTCGCCAACGTAGGCTCTTCTATCGCAACGATCGCGATCGGTGCTTTGCTGCTGGCGTTCATCTTGCTTCAGCAGATACTGGCGCCGCGCTGACTTGGAAGGGCTGATGTTTCTGAAGGGAGTTCACAAGTCCGACTCTCCCCGTGTGGAATCAAAAGAAATTACTTTTAACCCCTGAATGAACTCGATGCAAAATAAAGACTCGCACTCAGAGATAGATGGCCGTCTGGACATCAAGGTTTTACCTCTGACAATGTGCCTGTACATGTTAATGGGCGGCATCTTGGTCAGTTGGACAGCGTCTTGGTTTGTTTCTGTCGAGATGGGAAAAGCGTGGGGGTTTCTTGGCATCGTTTTGGTGGCAGGTGCCTATCTAAATATCAAATGGTGTTTTCGCATTTTCTCAGCCGCTAAAACGAACACCAATACGACTAAGCCCACACTGGCCATCGTCGATAGTGGCCCTTACAAGTTCAGCCGAAACCCGATGTACTTGAGCTATGTGGTTGCCTATGCGGGGATGTCGCTGCTTGCCAATTCTATTGTGATGCTGGCGCTGACACCGCTGTTTATGTTATGGCTCACTCAGTGGGTGATCAAACCAGAAGAGTCATATCTCGAAAAGTATTTTGGCGAAGAGTATTTGAAACTGAAAAGGGCGTCACGCAGATGGTTGTAGTCGGCGCAGTCGGTTAACCAATGGCAATTCATCAACAATGGCAATTCATCAACAGACGTTTTGACGATGGTTCTTGCCTTAACCGAACTGATTCAATCTGTTAGCGGCATGGCGCTAGCCGCTGGTTCGTTGCGCAACGCATTCACGATGCATTGTGTAAAGGCGCCACCACCTGCGGCAAGCAACTTGCGGCTCACATCTGTGAAGCTCGGACCACTGATCACTGGGCCGACAGAAGCGTTCGCGCCTGGTTCAGGTGTTTCTGTCATTCTCCTTCAGTGTTTTCAAAAAAAGAAAGCCCATCGAAACAAACTACGAAACAAAATCGCGTTTCTCCAAGAGCTCCGATGGGTACAACGTGACTCAAAAACTGCTTATCAGGCGTTGATTCATGAGTAATCCCTAGGTTCTTCGCCATACATAACCTTGAAGAACGACTCACATTTGTGACACACGTAGACGTACTCTGTGTCGTCAGGTTTGTCGGCGTTTAAGTATCGACTAAATTCCGCATTGCAGTTTTCGCAAAGTGGTTGCGATCTCCTGGCACGAAAATTCACCCAGAACTCGAAAGCCAAACCAACGAAAGCAAGAAGGAAAACCGCAATGGTCACCGATGGTGGCAAGTGCATTCCGTAGAATACTAAAGTTAAAATTGCGGCGGCCAGCAACAGCGCACCGATTCCACTTAGGCGAAATGATTTTCGAAGAAATACCTTTCGTGAAATCGTGTCGCGCTTAAGATTCGTTAACTCTGATTCAGTGATCTTTTCCAATTGGGTGCACTTCTTTCGGTTTCCGTTGGGTCAAACATTGAGTCCCCCACCTCCCAGCCAACCAAGAAAATCTTGAAATCCACTCTGCCTGCCATGCTTTGGTAGATCTCATTGATCAGTTCACTGGTCTTGGGCCCAAATTCTCGCCGCATATCCCCCGTGTCACATGGAGCGCCGATGCTCAGTCCTTTGGGAGTAAACTTGCCCCACCAAAGTGATAGAGTAGAGGCGGCATTAAGCGCTGCTGAAACATGAAGCTTCTCAAGTTTCGAAGCCACAAAAATGAATCTGCGATTTCAATCACTCGATCGCTGCGCGTCATCAGGCAGCTTGATTATATCGAGTCCTGTCGAAAGTGGTGCCGGGAGAACCTCTGCAGCGCGAACATAGTCGGAAAAAATGCCTCGATAGTCATTGATAATTCGGACAACCAGACGCCGCTCTGGAAGGCGCAGTGCAGGGTATCTGTTGTTGGCCAAGAAATCTGGGAGATAGCGTATCGCCTCGCGTGCGACCAAGGCCAACCGTTCATCCGAATGATCCGACGACGGCGAACCAGCGTAGAGCGTTTTACTTTCGTAAGGATCAATGAAAAACGCAATTCCGCCGCAGACGATGGCGTCGCCTTTGGGAAAATCTGCCCGTCTGGCCATTGCACCGAATAAAGTGCGCTTGATCCGCGCCCACCACGATTGAGGCGGGATTTCGGTTTGCGGCGGAGAGTATGGATTGATGTCGTCAGTCACGATGAATCATCAGGTATTGGGGCCTTATGTTTTGCGAATTGAGCTGGTAATCAACCCATGGTCGTCGTCAAGGTCTGCGGACCAAGCACGCGGCTCAAACCATATCAACCGCTGCCGCTCGCTCAATTGTAATCAGAACGATCTTAGAGAAGCAGTTGGTCGGGGGCTTCACAGTACCTTCGAATGAACGAGTAAAATGAATCGTCGGCGAAACGTCCTGGCGGCTCTGTTCCCGTTACAAATCTAACCGGTGCGGATTGTTGCCGGTCATTGGTTAGGAGAACGGCGTAATCCCAGCTCCTAATCATATAGTCCGCAAATGTAAAGTAGCGGGGGTATGCGTCACGGTCAGAATATTCACGATTGCCCGCGCTCAAGACCTCGACCACGGGGCGTAACTCTTCGAGCTTCCAAAAATGGAACATGTCGTGGCACATCGAATCTTCCAT
>CALDEW010000522.1 GCA_937942355.1 uncultured Pirellulaceae bacterium
GTTGTTCTGTTTGACGGTTCTGATCTCAGCCAATGGTCAGACAGCCAAGGTGGAAAATCGAAATGGCAGGTCAAAGACGGTGTCCTGATTGCAACTCCAAAGGCAGGCAACCTCTTTACGACGAAAAAGTTCGGGGACTGCCAGTTACATTTGGAATGGAAGATTCCTGATGGCATCAAGAAAACGGGGCAGGGGCGCGGAAACAGCGGTATCTACTTCATGGAATCTTTTGAGATCCAGATCCTTGATACGCTGACCAACAAAACTTACGCAGACGGAATGGCGGGCGCGATCTACGGTCAATATCCTCCGCTGGTCAACGCGGCTCGACCGGCAGGGAAATGGCAATCTTACGACATTGTCTTTCATCGTCCTCGCTTCAACAAAGACGGCTCTTTGAAGTCGCGTGCCACAGCCACTGTCTTTTTCAACGGAATTTTAGTCCAAGACAACACTGAATTTCTGGGCCCCACCACATGGATTAAACACCAGAACTACAGCAAGGGCCCCGACAAGCAGCGGCTGTCTTTGCAAGATCACGGCAATCCGACTCGTTTCCGCAATATCTGGATTCGCGAGCTTTCCACCGCGCGGCCGCTCCCCGAAAAGCCATACCCGAGCCCCGACGTCAAACTGAGCGACGATAACTTGCAACGGTTAGTCGGAGACTACGGGGACTTTAAAGTTTCTAAATCGGGCGAAAAATTGTTCTGCCGTTTCTTCCAAACGAAGATGGAACTTTTACCACTTTCGGAATCTGAGTTTTTAATGAAAAAATGTGCCGGAAAATTAGTCTTTGATCTTGATGCCAATGGTGAGGTCAAAGAGGCGAAACTGCATTTAGATGCCGCCGGAAAACGCGTCGGCGCCAAGAAATCCGCTACTGCGAAGTAAGCCGCCGTGATACAATCTCGGTCGAATTTCACCGACCATCGGGGGAAACAGCCCGAGCATCGGGAAGGAAATCCCGAACATTCATCACCACAAAAAATTAAATCATGGCGTTTCTCGACTGGGTTAGTCAAAAGGTATTCAAATCTGTTCACGGCAATAACCTTGTCTACAACACTTGCTGGGAAGACCCGCGTTTGGATCGCGTCGCGCTGGAGTTTACTCCAGAGGATAACGTGCTGGTCATTACGTCCGCTGGCTGTAACGCCTTAGACTACGTGCTTGCCGGCCCCAAGCACGTCAACGCCGTTGACATGAATCCTCGGCAAAATGCCTTGTTGGATCTAAAAATCTCCGCCATCAGGAATCTGCCTTACGAATCCATCTTCAAAATGTTTGGCGAAGGACGCCTTCCCGAAGCGGCCGACGTTTATCGGTCGACGTTGAGGAGCGATCTTCCCCAATGGTCACAGCAATTCTGGGATAAGAAAATCAAATGGTTCGACAATCCGCGCAAGTCGTTTTACTACCGAGGCACATCTGGCGCCTTCGCGCGGATGGTGAAGATCTATAACGAACGAATCGTGCGGGTCAAACCGCTGCTTAACGAGCTGCTCAACGCGGATACCGTCGAACAACAGCGCGAGATTTACGATTCGGAACTGCGCGAAAAATTCTGGACAGGGCTGATGAAGTTCACCATGAATCGCGATACCACGATGTCCATGTTAGGCGTCCCCAAGGCTCAACGACGCCAGATCGAGACGCAATACCCTGGCGGCTTGGTGAAGTTTATCCAGGACTGCATGGAGAGCGTCTTTGCCGAACTGCCCATGAAGGACAATTACTTCTGGCGAGTCTATATGACAGGGCAATACACTCCAGAGTGTTGCCCTGAGTATCTCAAGCCCGAGAATATCCAAAAATTGAAAGACGGATTGTTGGACAACGTTTCGACGCACACCGATTCAGTGCAGGGCTTTCTGGAGAAACACGACGAAAAAATTTCCAAGTTCATCTTACTGGACCACATGGACTGGTTGTCTGACCATTTCTTTCCGCTGCTGGAATCGGAATGGCAAGCCATTGTCGATAAAGCTGCCGATAGCACACGTCTGATTTGGCGCAGCGGCGGATTAAGAACCGATTTCATCGACGATGTCGAAGTCACCATCGATGGCAAACTTCAAAAGATCGCGCCACGATTGAGCTATAACAAACCGTTGGCAGAAGAATTACACGTTGTTGATCGTGTTCACACTTACGGTAGTTTCTACATCGCCGATTTGAACAACTAATTAATATCCCAAACATTCCAAATATTCCAAAGCGGTGTCGTACCACCGCACTCCAAATGAGACAGCGACATATGGAGTGCGGTACGATTGTACCGCTTTGGAATGTTTTCGCTTAACCCCAACGTTCCTTAATTCTCAAGAGCGATTCGCCATGGCATTTTTCGCCGACATGAAGGTCTTGTATCACATGCTGATCAAACCGGTGCGCGGAGACGACCATGCGCAGCGCATGGAGAGTTTCTACGGAGGGCAGGCGGGAGCCTACGACGACTTTCGCAAACGCTTGCTCAAAGGGCGCGAGTCTCTATACGAAAGCCTACCCAAACCAGAAAACGGTGTTTGGGTCGACATGGGCGGCGGCACAGGTTCGAACATTGAGAACATCGCCGCTGACATTTCCAAACTGAAAAAGGTCTACGTCGTTGACCTTTCGGAATCCTTACTAGAGGTCGCGTCAAAACGATTCTCTGATAACGGATGGGATAACGCAGAAGCGATCGTCGGTGACGCAACGACTTTTCAGCCCGCAGAGGGACTGGCCGATGTGGTTACGTTTTCATATTCGTTGACGATGATTCCGGATTGGTTTGCGGCGATTGAGAACGCCAAACGGATTCTCAAACCGGGCGGGCACATTGGTGTGGTCGACTTCTACGTAGGTCGAAAATACCCGCATGGCGACATGAAGAAACATGGCTGGCTGGCGCGGACGTTGTGGCAGCCTTGGTTTGCGACCGATAACGTCTTTCCGTCGCCCGATCACGTGCCGTTTTTGAAGCACCATTTCGACCAAGCCCACTTGGACGAACAGCGGAATCGAATGCCTTACGTTCCTTTGCTGAAGACGCCGTACTACCAGTTCATTGGGAAAAAGGCTTAGGGTTACCTCATACCGCCTCGAGGCCAATATCGCTCAGCAGCGACCTTAAGTACCCGGACGTTAGACACTACACACGTTAGCCGCAGGTTCGCAGACCTTGCAAACCTTAGCCGAATGGCGCTAGCCGCGGGTTGCGGAGCCGTTAACAGAAGCATTGTGAAAAGGTTATTCAACGAACCAGCGGCTAGCGCCCTGCCGCTATCGAGCGCGTAGCTCCATCTAAGCGAGTACCAACGGCACCGTAAAACACTACCTCAGTCTTTTAACGACCGCCGTCAGTGCATCGGCAAACGCATCGACCTCGTCAACGGTGTTGTACAGATAGAAACTGGCGCGGCAACTGGCTTTAATACCCAGTCTCTTATGCAGCGGCATCGCACAATGGTGACCAACGCGGATCGCAAATCCTTTTTGATCCAGCAAAATTGACAAATCTTGTGGTGCCACTCCATCCACAACAAAACTAACGATGCCCGATCTATGCTCGATGCTTGGACCGAGAATTTTTAGACCTTCCACCTCAGCCATCCGCTCCATCAAGCGACCGGCCAACTGTTTTTCGTGCGCAGCGATCGCCGGCAGAGACACTTGACTCACATATTCGATCGCCGCCCCTAACCCGATCGCTTCCACGATCGGCGGCGTGCCGGCTTCGAACTTCGCAGGCAACTCTCCAGGGGTAAAACCTTCGGTGGTTACCTGGTCGATCATACTTCCTCCGCCCAAAAACGGCGGCATCGATTCCAACAGCGCTTGCCGTCCCCAGAGAATCCCGATTCCCGACGGCCCCAAAATCTTATGGCCTGAAAACACGACGAAGTCTGCATTCCACTCTTGGACATCGGTCGGTTCATGCGGAACATGCTGAGCCGCATCAACTAGCGTCGCCGCACCGACGGAGGCGGCAAGTTCAACGATCTCTTTCACCGGAAAAATGGTCCCCAGCACGTTGGACACCGCCATGAAGGCAACCATTTTGGTCTTGGGCCCCAGCTTCGCTTTGAAATCATCCATGTCCAGCAAACCGTCTTCGGTTACGTCCGCGAACACAACTTTTGCACCGGCTGCGGTCGCGACTTGTTGCCACGGTACGATGTTAGAGTGATGTTCGCAGATCGTCAGCAACACTTCATCGCCGGGCCCCAGATTTTTGCGGCCCCAACTGTTGGCGACCAAATTAATCGCCATCGTCGTGCCGGCGGTGAAGATGACTTCGTTGTTGTGCGGCGCGTTGAGAAATTTCTGGACGATCGTTCGCGCGTTTTCGTATTGATCCGACGCCTGCTCAGAGAGCCAATGAATGCCCCGATGGACGTTGGCGTAGGTGCGCGTGTAACAATCGTCCATCGCATCGATGACCGCTTGAGGACGCTGGGTAGAAGCTCCGTTGTCGAAATAGACCAGCTGTTTCTGGCGATGGATTTGCTGGTCGAGGATAGGAAAGTCCTGCCTCAACACAGCGGCATCAAGTTTTTTGCTCATGCTGCAAGTTTACCAACGAGCATTCGTCTGGCAATGGCTCAGTTTGACACACGCCACGGTACGTTTGGTCCGCTAGGGTTCTACCCACGCCGCCTTAAATCGGCCGTTTTGGTGAGCGCGGCGTTAATCGTCGAAGTTGGGTCGTTTGAGAATTTCGGAAATCAGAATCGACTGCTGGACCGTTTTAGGCTGCTTCAATAGCTCCAGCAAACTCACTGCAATATGTGATTTTTCCCGGCCTTTAAGTTCAACACGATCGTCTTGAATGGAGGACATACCTTCAAGATCGCCAATCTTGTGATCAAATTTCTCCAGCCGAGCTTCTAACTTTTCATCCGCTAAGCCGACCTCTTTGCCAAGCTGAGAGGCACTTTCGGTGACATCACTGACGACAATCGCATCGCGCACATGCTCGGCAATCGTTTCGCGTTTTTTCCTTTGCGGCTTCCCGCGCCCGGTGACCGGTGGAGCTTTTGGTGGTGGAGCCACTTCGGATTGCCCAGCCTCGCGTGAACGAGGTAACTCGCGATACGGATCCAGCTCTTCTGGCGACCTGCGATCGTCTGCTTCGTCTGCCAATCTTCGCCTAGACTGAGGCGGAGCCACTGGTGGGGGTTCAGGTGCTGGCGGCGGTTGGGGCGGATTGGGCGCGGATTGTCCTTGATTTTGCTTGCGTCGTTCGGCGGCACGACGTAAAAATTCTTCGATGTCTCTAGCCATGGCGATTAACTACCCGTGCCTGCCTGAGAAATTGATTTTCGCATATCGGTGTCCGCTTGGACGTTCCGCATTTTGAAATAGTCAAGAATGCCAAGCTTCCCCGACCGGAAACTGTCAGCCATCGCTGCAGGCACATCGGCTTCGGCCATCACCAATTTGGCTCGGCTTTCTTCGATCGTCGCCAAATACTCTTGCTCTTGGGCCACCGCCATGGCGCGACGTCCTTCGGCACGAGCGCGAGCAACACGCGTATCGGCTTCGGCTTGGTCGGCCTTCAGCCGCGCGCCAATGTTCTCGCCAACATCGATGTCCGCGATGTCAATGGAAACGATTTCGAATGCCGTTTGTGAATCCAGACGCCTGGCCAAAACGGCTTTGGAGATCATGTCAGGATTCTCCAGCACAACGTTGTGCTTCTCCGCCGAA
>CALDEW010000523.1 GCA_937942355.1 uncultured Pirellulaceae bacterium
CAGGCGTTGGAGATCAAGGAGGAGCTTGAGAAAATCGACGAACTATTGGACCAAGTCGAACAGGCCGAAGCGAATGCTCAGCTGGCCGTGTTGGACATGGATCAATTGGGCGAATTCATGGACGACGAGACGATGCACTCGTTGGAAGAAATGAAGAAGCAGATCGACCAGTACATCGAGGACATGGCTGAGCGTCAGGGACTGAATAAGAAAGATGGACGCTACGAAATTACGCCGCAGGCCTACCGCACGTTCCAGGGAAAACTCCTCTCACGCATTTTCAGCCATTTGAAAGCATCCAACACCGGCCGCCATCAAGACAACGTGCAGGGCGAAGGTGCGGTCGAACTGCAACAGACCAAACCGTACGAGTTCGGCGATTCTCTGACCCAGATGGATATTCCCCAGTCGTTCATCAACGCACTGATTCGCGATAATTCCCAGCGTCCGATTCGGCTTCAGGCCGATGACATCGAGATTCACAAGACGCGCAACAATCCCAAAGCGGCCACTGTGATCATCATGGATATGAGCGGTTCGATGCGCTATGACGGCCAGTACATCAACGTGAAACGCATGGCCATGGCGATGGACGGGTTGATTCGCAGCGAATACCCGGGCGACTATTTGAATTTTATCGAAATGTACACGTTCGGAAAAATTCGTAGGCAAGGTGAGATCATTGATTTGATGCCCAAGAACGTGACCATCCACGATCCCTTTGTGCAATTGAAGGTCGACATGAGCCGGCCTGAAGTCAGCGAACACATGGTGCACCAGCACTTCACCAACATTCAACACTCCCTGCGATTGGCGCGGACATTGTTGGCGACTCAAAACACTCCCAACCGGCAAGTGATGTTAATTACAGACGGGCTACCGACGGCTCATTTCGAGGATTCGACCTTGTATATGCTCTATCCTCCCCATCGTGTGACTGAAGAGGCGACGATGCGCGAGGGGATGCTGTGTGCTCAAGAGGGTATTACGATCAACACGTTCTTGGTGCCGAGTTGGTCTCAGTCTCAAGAGGACATCCAGTTCGCACATCGTTTGAGTGAATCGACCAAGGGACGTGTGTTCTTCACCGCCGGTGGTGATCTGGATCGTTTTGTCGTTTGGGATTATATTAATCGCAAACGCGAAATTCTTTAACGGAGCAGTAACGGTCGAATCGTCGTGTTTTTGGCTGTAAGCAGCAAGACGTCTGCTAATCTGAATTCGCGAAGCGTTTTAAGTACAAGCCCGTAGCGCAAGCGAGTGAATCGGGAAGCCAGTGGATATTCACTCGCTGGCGCTTCGGGCTTATATTGGCGAAACTTCAAAACGTGTGAGCGCGAGAGTCAACGGTAACCAGAAGAACTGGCCGGTGGGAACCGGCCCTACTATGCGATCTCTTTTTAAATTAGTCATCGCCATTTCGTGTGTCACCGGTCTGGCACTGTCATCTAGCGCAGCGTTTGGCCAACGTGATCAAGTGATCACGATGAAATCAACGCTCCAATATATTGGCGAAATCGCCAATGTGGCCGCGATCAGCGAACAAGTGGGCGACTCCATGCCGACGGCTGTTAAACGAATCGTACTCATCGACGACGGATTGAAACGGACTTTCATCAATCGCCAGCGCATTGGCGGCCCCGTCGCTAATTACGATCAGACGGAATTCTCAAAAGACATCTGGCAACGCGTCTACAACGGGCAGCCCGGTGCTTTCGCGTTTGCCGGTGCCTCACCGTTTACCGAAGAGGGGCACCGTATTCTCTCGGTGCATAAAAACAAATTCGGCCTGGCTCAGTTTGTTCAAGGCATCACAAAAATCACGCCCCGCTATGTCGAAGTCGAAGCCCTCGTCGGCGGCGCATCGGCGGCACCCAAAAGTTGGAACATGAGTCTTGCCATCGGAACGGTGCCTTCGCCTGTGTTGAGAAGCGTTTTAGAGAATTCAATTGAAGATCGAAAGCGGCTGACGCCGTACTTGGACATCGTTGATTTCTTCATTCAAGCCGGTCGATATCAAGACGCAGACGATCAACTACGTCGGATTCAAATCTTGTTCCCTGACGAAAAAGACCGTGTTGCAGAAAACCGCGTACGCGTCCGTCAAGAATTTGCCAAACAACAATTGAGTGAAATAAAATTGTTGCTCGAATCGGGTCAGACAAAACTGGCGCTGCTTTGGATGAAGTTCATCAATCGAGACGGCGTCGAAGGGGAGACACTTGCTGACCTCGATTTTCAAATGGAAGATATCAATAAGTTGCAGGACGAGACGACCAAGGTAAAGCAACTGTTGAAGGAACTTCTTGATAGGTTCCGCAACTTACCTGATGGCCAGTTGTCGGATGTCCAAACCAAAATGCTTCAGCGCTTCGAATCAGAAATTGATTCAGATCTCAACGATTCAAACAAATTGCGGCTCGATAGTTTCGCGCGTCTTTCTCAAGACGTTTCACAGACCGACCAACAGGCAGTAGCGCTCGCGATCAGCGGTTGGATTTTGGGCAGCAACAACGCGGTCGACAACTGGGCAATCGCTCAGTCACTGTTTGAGGTCCGAGACCTCGTGCGGACGTATCTCCTCAGCAACGAAACAATCCAACGAAAAACAATTCTCAAACAATTGGAGAAATTTGAGAGTAGCGCTCCTGGCTACATCGCATCCATGATGGCTCAAATGAAACCTCTCAAACACGATCTCGTAGGCGACTACGACGGGCGCAAACCCATCGAATTTGAAGTGGCTGTAGAAGGCACCAAAGCAGATCCCGGGGCCACCAGTTATCGTTGCTTGGTGCATCTACCCAACGAATACAGTCCCTACCGGCGCTACCGATTGATGATGGCGTTACCTGGCGCTTCGTCGGTGGAAGATCATTTGAATCATTTCTGCGGTTCCTTCAACGAAGGATTGGGTGTGCTGCACGGCCCGGCGTCGCGCAACGGAACGATCGTCGTCGCGGTTGATTGGCGAAAGGAGAATCAGCGTAAAGTCGAGTATTCCGCGCGGGAGCACAAAGTCATCATGCGAGCCCTGCGTGAAACGATGCGCAGATTCTCCGTCGACAGCGATCAAGTTTTCTTGCAGGGGCACGGCATAGGAGCGGACGTCGCTTACGACGTTGGGCTATCGCATCCCGAACATTGGGCGGGCATTATTGGAGTTTCCGCAACTGGGATCGAAAAGTATCCGTTGATCTATTCCAAAAACAAAGCCAATTCGCTGGCCGTTTACGCGGTCGTCGGCAGCAAATACATCGGCGGGATTCGCAACTGCAAGGAAGCTTGGAACAATTGGTTGACGACCAATCAACGTAACGACTGCACCGTCGTGCAATACGAGGGGCGACTGGACGAACGTTTTACGGAGAACGTTCCCGAAATGTTTAAGTGGATGCGATTTCAGCGCCGCCGGTATCCAGGCGGTGCGGGATTTAAGTTCGAATGCAAGTCGATTCGACCGTGGGACAACTACTTTTGGTTCGTCGAACTACACGGGTTCCCTGAGAAGAATACGACTTGGCCTCAACTTTTTAAAGACAAAGGCACCAAAGTGAAGGCGTTGAAGATCACAGGAGAGCTTCGAGAGGCGAATTCGAATTCCTTTGTGGTGACGCCTGAAAGCGCCGGGACAGGAATGACGTTATGGCTTAGCCCAGATTTCTTTGACTTTAACCGGGAGATCACCATCAACGGTCGCGGCAGAAAATTTCAAGGTTCCGTACGACCGTCGCGTGAAATTTTGCTCGAAGACGCGCGGCAGCGACTTGATCTCAAGCGTCCTTATTGGGCGAAAGTGGATTGCATCAACGGAACGTGGGTACCGGCCGAGTAGAGCTCCGTTTGTAGTACCGCCGTTTGTAGTACCGCCAGAGGCCAATACAGCGAAGTAGAAGTAGGCCGTATCCAGCCGACAACCGCAGCGACGGAGGGGCGATTGGACAAAATGTTGCGTCTGAATTTAAGCCTCCAGCGCGACGCCGGAACAGCGCCTATCGGCTTGGTCCGGCCTACGAACTACTAACTCGCATCGACTGCTCGGTACGCTGCGATCAAGGCATCGTCGCCTTCCTTGCCTTTGATCGAATTCTTATGTTCCATCCCAATAATGAAGTCTCTGCCTTCTTTGGTTGAACGATCATGAATGGCTTGGAACACATTCTTATAGTTAATCTCACCGGTGCCCGGTTCCATACGCCCCGGATTGTCCCCCGCCTGGAAGTAAGCAATTTCACTCCAGCAACGGTTGATGTTCGTGATGAGGTTTCCCTCGGTGATCTGTTGATGGTAAATGTCAAACAAGATTTTGCAGCTGGGAGAATTTACGGCGCGGCAAATGGCAAACGCTTGGTCTGAATCCTTCAAAAATGCTCCGCCATGATTGGCGTGCCAATTAAGCGGTTCGAGCACCATCACCAAATCATGTGGCTCAAGAATTTCTGCACAGCGTCGTAGCATATCAATTACATTGGCCAACTGGTAACCCTCGGCCAGACGCGGTCCACCGTAAATATTTTTCTGGTTCAGCGGTTGGTCAATGGAGCCCGGCACAACGGTCATGAACTTTGCATTGCAACGCTTGGCCACATCTACGGACTCTTCGATCTGTTTGAGGATATTTTTTGTTGAATCTTTTTTTGGACTGGCAAATGTGGGCTTCGCAAAATTGGCGTAAGCAACAAACACACCCATTTGCATGTCATGCTTGGCGAGCGTTTCACCAATTTTGGTTTGCATTTCTGGCGTTTCTCTTTTGATGCCGTTGTACTCAAGGGCCGTGAAACCCTTTTCGTTGCAGTAATTGATCTGATCAATCACATCTTCCCCCGCCGACGCTTTGAAACTTCCGGGATGGGGTGCAAAGCGCAGATTGAACTTCTTGCCGCCAGTCTGAGCAGCCTCTTGAGCCATACTCGATTTCATCGTCGTTAGCGACATCGAGGCTGCAGCGATCGCAACCGAGGCACCAGCGGTGGAAGAGATAAACGCTCTTCGATCAAGCGTCGATTTGTTTGAGCTTTGAACAGAATTTTTAGATTTTTTTCGCATGGTCATTGTGTTTAAAAATACAGGATAGAGTCTTACGGAGTTTGTTTTTCGGATTTAACGCTATATGTTATCGTCATTCGCTTCTTCCTGCAAAAAAATATTGCTCCCATCCCTTATAAGGCACCCACAGCACAGAATCGACGATTAGAATAATAAACTGCGAAATTACTGCCGAGTCGTTGAAAATACGGCTTTGGCACTTCCTTTCTCTTACCTATGACCACTGGCGCGTTTATGAATGACAAAGACACCAACAAGTACGAATCGAACACGACGGGCTCGTCCCCGGAAACAGGAGCTTCAAACAAAGTAGTGCCTGCGCACTTCCTTTTTCCGTTCATTCTTGTGACGTCGCTGTTCGCCCTGTGGGGATTCGCGAACGATATCACCAACCCACTGGTGAAGGCATTTAAGGACATTTTTCAAATTGATAATGCCCAGAGCTCGTGGGTGCAAATGGCGTTTTATGGTGGTTACTTTTCAATGGCCATCCCTGCGGCTTTGGTGTTGCGGTTTCTTTCTTACAAATGGGGAATCGTGATTGGTCTGTTATTGTATGCCGGCGGAGCGCTATTGTTTATCCCCGCCAGTCTTTACATGCAGTTCAACATGTTTTTGATCGCGTTGTACATTTTGACATTCGGACTTGCGTTCTTGGAAACCGCTGCGAATCCCTACATTCTCTCAATGGGTCCACCGGAAACAGCGACTCAACGTTTGAACCTAGCTCAAGCATTTAACCCGATTGGATCACTCACCGGGATGCTGGTCGCTGCAACATTCATCTTACCGAATCTGACAACCGAAGATTTCCGAAACGATGAGATGACAAAGCATCCTGAGTACGCGGAGATGCTACCGGCGGAGCGTGACGGACTGTTGAATGACTCGCTGAGAGCATTCTCTGAGAATAGCGTTGAAGAATTTCAAAAGATGCAAATGGCAGATCTTGCCACCGTAAGAATGCCGTATGTGGTCATAGCCTTGGTCGTCCTTGCCGTATTGGTGATGTTCTTAGTCACCAAAATGCCTAACACGGGTGATTCAGCAAACAAAATTCAACTTGGCGCGCTGATGAAAAAACTTTGCTCCTTCCGATACATCGGTGGCGTGATTGCTCAAGCGTTCTACGTGGGTGCTCAAATTATGTGCTGGACTTTCATTATCCACTACGGTGTCACGCTGTGTGGCCTGACTGCAGCATCGGCCCAACAACACAACATTATGGCCATGGTGTTCTTTATTTTCGGAAGATTTACCTGCACGTTTTTGATGAGATTCATTAATCCATCTCTATTGATGGCGGTCATGGCAACGAGTGCTTCAGTGCTGGTATATTTCGCTTTGACGCTTCAAAACATGACCGGCCTGTACTGCTTGATCGCGGCTTCTGGTTGCATGTCGCTCTGCTTCCCAACGATCTACGGTATCGCGCTTGATGGCCTGACACCTGAAGATGCCAAAATGGGATCAGCGGGTCTGATCATGGCAATCGTCGGTGGCGCGATCATGCCTGGATTGCAAGGAACGCTTATCGATGCAAAGGGTGGATCGTGGATTGAGAACCTCGTTGCTCCACTTCAGAATGCGCTCATCCCCGGAGGAGATCCAACGGGAAGCTCATTTGTGCTGCCGTTTATGTGCTTGATCTTGGTCGCGCTATACGCGCTCGCCAACATCAGACGCGGTCCTGCCACTGCTTAGTCGGATCTGTATTTACTGGATATTGACTCGATTGGCTTCACGTATACGCTTGTGAAGTCAATCCTTGATCACCAAAGATATCACTAGGTCCGAAAATATGGCGAAAGCAGAAATAGGTTCCAAGCAGATTGAAATTCCGCGCGTTGTCTTTGGAACGGCCACGCTTGGGAATCTGTTCGTAGAGCTTTCTGACGATGTAAAACTGGAAATCTCAAAGCAATGGTTCAATAGTAAAAATGAGACCGTGGTGATTGACACCGCCGGAAAATATGGGGCTGGCTTAGCGCTGGAGGTCATTGGGAACAATCTGAGAAAGATTGGAGCGGATCCTGAACGAGTCATCATCAGCAACAAATTGGGTTGGAAACGGGTTTCGCTGACAACTGCCGAGCCAACTTTCGAACCTGGTGCATGGCTTGGGCTCAAACATGATGCGGTGCAGTGCATTAGCTATGACGGAATACTAGAGTGTTGGAAACAGGGCGAAGAACTTCTCGGCGATGGCTATAGCTCGAAATTCTTATCGGTCCACGATCCCGACGAGTATCTATTTGCGGCAGCCGATGGCGAGGACCGCAAGAAGCGATTTGAGGACATCATTGCTGCCTACACCGCGCTGGCAGAACTACGTGACCAAGGTAAATGCGAGAAAATTGGCGTTGGTAGTAAGGACTGGAAGACGATCGCCCAGATCGACAAACATGTGAAACTTGATTGGGCAATGCTGGCAAACAGTCTCACGATCCTTCGTCACCCTCGGGAGTTACTGGATTTCGTTGCGGATCTGGAAAGCCGGGACGTCACCGTTTTTAATAGCGCAGTATTCCATGCGGGTTATCTCGTCGGCGGGAACTCGTTTGACTATCGCACGCTAGACCCGTCAAACGCTGACGACGCGCAAGTGGCCGCCTATCGCGATTCCTTCTTCAAGCTGTGTGAAAAGCACGACGTGAAGCCTGCCGCTGCCTGTGTCGAATTCGCGCTCTCGCCGCCGGGCGTGGCAGCGATCGCGCTCAGTTCCAGTAAACCAAGCCGCGTAACCTCGAACGTTGAACTGGCAAACACAAAACTTCCCGCCGGATTCTGGACCGAGGCAAAAGAAATCGGTTTGATCGACGCCGGTTATCAGCATCTGTAAACCGATCGCTCTCGACGAAAAAACGCCGCTCAGCCGAGCGGCGTTTCTAATTTTCTCCGATTCTTTCTTTCAACGACTATCGTTGAAAATCCCCGCCGCCATCAAAGTCAGCATCCGATGCATTGGCTGTTGACGACGCTCGTGTTGATTCGCCGTTGTGGCTGAAGAATCGAGTGGTTCCTTCGGCGATTTCGCGCGAATCAGAATCATTACAGGTCAACTGAGCACGGAAGATGTGGGTTCCTTGCTGATGAGCGGCAGCGGTGACCTCGTAGTTGATCTCTTGTCCCGGTTCGATCACAGCGATGGGCGAGAACAAGACTTGCCCCGGCACGATGCGGTGCTGATGACCTTCAGCCGAATTGGGCTCGATGCCCTCTGAGAACTGAACAACCAGTTCAACCGATTTCGCACTTCGACTTCCACGGTTACGAATCTTGATAATGTACGGAACATTCTTGTTCGTTGGCAAAGGACCACGTGGGTCTTCGACTTCCAAAACAAGATCGGCAACCGTTTCAACCAGCGTCACGCAGGCGGCCGATGCGGCCAGATCGCCTTGTTTGACTCCGCATTCGATTTGCAGGTCACCACTGCCGTTAAGTTGGCACTGGACTTTGTATTCACGTTTTTGTCCTGGCTCAAGAGGTCCGACTTGCCAGCGCACACCGTCTTCGATGGGCGTGACAGAGTCGATCCCGGAGACGTATTTGGCACCTGCTGGAAGAGCAACGGCGGCCATTAGATTGTTGGCTGCAGCGTCGCCACTGTTGGACATCGTAACGGTGTAATGACCGACGTCGCCAGAGTATTTCATCGCAGGACCTTCGATCGTGACGTCCAATTTCGCACGGCGAACAGTAATTTTTCGCTCGCTGTTGGCTTCAATTTCGCCATCAGCTGTTGCAGCGGCCATCAACGAAAGTTCGCCAGCGGTGCGAGCCATTAGTTCGACTTGAAAGACTTCTTCCGCACCGGCTTTGATATCACCGAGCACTGAGCGTTCGCCGCCGAGGGCCTCGGGAAGTTTAACCGTTACGTTCTCGGCAGTTCCCGTTCCAGGGTTACGGACGGTGACCAGATATCGAGCCACTTCGCCAAACTCAACATCGGCTGGTCCGGAAATACTCATCTGCAATCGTGGCTCGGTCACGACAACATTTGCCTTCCCAGAACGTGGAACCAAAGTCCATTCTACGCCAACGTCGAAACCTTCCGCCTTCCGTGGGACGGCCAGAATGGTTGCCGTTTGTGTGCGACCGGCTTCAATGCGATCAATCGTCCAAACTAAACGAGCTTTGTTTTTCCCGTCGGTGATTTCCTTGTTACCGCTTGTCAGGTTCACGTTTTGAACTTCAACCCACTCAGGAATGTTGATTCCAACCAGAATTCTTTCAGCAGGGGATGAACTATTGTTTTTTACAACCACTTCGTAATTGGCAGGCTTATTGATTCCGATTGAACGGGGACCAAATGTTTCGACCTCGATCGAAGGAGCTCCCAAACGAATGGCGGCGTTGCCACCGGCAGAACTGGATGCGATTTGATCGTTCGACACGCGGCGGACTTGTGGGTCCATTACGTCGCTGTAAGAACGGATCGTTTCGTTGTCCTGAGGTGCTGCGTAAGCGGCTTGATTGATGGGTTCTGACTTTACCGGTTCGCCATTTATCTGACGAACAAAGTCGGCAGCGGAGAAATTCTCTGTTGCTGCCGGTTGAGTCTCTGGTACTTGTGTAGGGGCTGGCAAACTTTGAGCAGGGACCGTTTGCTTAGCTTGAGGAACCGTTTGAGCAGCTGCCTCTTTTGCCTTCAAAGCCAATTCAGCTTCGCGAGCCGCGGTGCGCTGCTTGATCGCCCGGAGCTGGCTTTCCAAGATCGCACGTTGGCTGGAAATTTCTTCCGGAGCGATACGTGGCGTATTGGTCTTAATCGCCTGCTGCATTTGTGGTGCGAAATCTTTGAATGACTTCTCTGCTACCGCTTTGGGTGTGAATTGATTTAACGCTTGTGAAACAGATTCAACTTTCATGGCTGCCGGGGCCGCGAGCTTTTTGACAGCCTCTTGAACCTGGCGCTTAGCAGGAACTCCAGCCAAAATCGCCGGAACTGCCGGTTCGTTGGACGCAGGAGCCACCGGCTGTTGATAAGCCACCTGTTGAATCAGGTATCGCCCATCCACTCCCGCCTGTGGGGCTGGAGCTTGATCAGTGAATGTGTAGCTGGTCGCTGGAATGCGTTGAGCTTGCGGCGGAGCGACGTGGACTGACGGAGGCGTTTGCGCCACTTCGGTCGGTTGGTAACGCTGCGACGGTTGACGAAGCTGTTGTCCTTGGGCTGTTGAGCCGCAGACAGCGGTCGAGGCTACGAAGAAAAGGCCTACGATTGATAGTTTTAATGTTTTCGCGAGCATAGAATCCTACCCTGGTGATGAAAGACGAATCCGTCCCTGTAGGACATCGACTTTGACGACTGGGTAGGTTTAACCAAATTTCGGGAATCTGCGGAATTCCGGTTCGGACTGCTAGCGTCAGAAGATATGCCAGCAGGCTTGCCTGAGAAGTTGCCTGAGGTTGAAATCCCATATCCGCAACCCGACGTAGCTACGCTCGCCAGAGCGTGGAATTCCAAGCAACATCAACTGGCGAAGGAAGCTATGTTAGGATCTTCCATTGCGTTAAAGGATCTTCCATTGCGTCCCCACCGTCTGGCGACGGTAGCTACTTTCGACGGTAGGTACATTCGAGGGTAGCTTCGTTCGAACTTCTCCGCTGCCACTACTGCCCGGGTTCCGGAGCGTAGTTGACGAAGTAAAATCCGGACGCACATGCGATCAGAATTGAGATCAGCAACACAATCGTTGGCAAAAGTAATTGTTTACCCTGCATAAATCCAAAGACGATGCAATAAAGGCCTACCGTCGCGAGGCAGATGATGCCTTGGGATTTTTTTACCAGGAACGCAACAATCGTGATCCACGCGATGCATCCGATGCCAAGGACAACCGACGCGATGAAGCTGATTAAGGACGAGTGAATTTGATCGGAGAGATTCTCCATCAAGTAAATGATCAGCAACGCCACTGCCATCAAAACCACCAAGATCACTCCCGCAACCGCAGCGATGACAACCGACTCGGCCCCGTCACCAAAATCTTGGTCGTCTCCAGTGACCGGCGTTTCGGCGATATCCTTCTCTGCTTGCCGCATCATTTTTTCTGCTGACGTGGCCCCGTAGTCATTTTCACCCGCATCATCGTCGAAAGCATCGGTACGCAATTTGGATCCGGTTTCCAGATTGAAACCACACTCGATACAGATCGTGGCACCCATCTCCAGTTCCGCGCCGCAGTCATCACAGACCACACCTTTGGACTTCGCGCGGACATTGGCTTCGTCCAACAGATCATCCATCATGTTAAACGTACCCTCAGATGGCTTAGGCTTCTTTTTCTTTTTGGCCTTCGCCGGAGCAGCTACTGTTTTCTGCCCAGGCACCTTCAGTTTCTCGCTGCACTTGGGGCACTTTACCGTACGTCCCGCCAACGAATCTTTTGCATTAAAAGATGAATTACAGTTGCCGCAAGTTGCCTTGATTGCCATCGTTAGAATTCGAACGAAAAATATCGTTCGCTTACATGAGTTATGAACGGGGTTGAGAGTCGTAGAATCTTAGCTTAAGCCGATAATTACTCAACTATTTTGATTCTTTGAACCGGCTTAACAACCCACCATTGGCCGTTTTATCCCGACATGACCGGGATAAACGGCATAATTTCGGTGGTACGAGCGACAGCAGCATTCTTCTGGCAACGTCTACGGAGACGCCATGCCTTTAAGATTGCTCAGCATAGTAACCGGCAACTTACGAACCGATCACAAAAGATTCGCCATCAAATTCAACCTTCAAATGTCCGGGTTTGGACATATCCTGCTTCAGTAACTCGGTCGCGATTGGATTGGCCAGCCGCGTTTGGATCACGCGTTTGAGCGGACGAGCACCATAAACCGGATCGAATCCTTCATCCGCGATCGCCTGCCGCGCCTCCTCAGTCACATCGATCGTCCAATCCTGCTGCTCGATGCGTTTGGCCAGCAGGCCAATTTGCAAATCGACGATCGAACGAATCTCTGTGCGTGAAAGCGGATGGAAAACGATCTTCTCATCAACACGATTAAGTAGCTCTGGACTGAACCGCGCTCGCAGCGCTCCTTGGACCGCTTCATTGAGTTCGTCTTCATCGCCGCCTTCTTCAGCGACCTTTTGGATCAGCTGACTTCCGACGTTGCTGGTCATCACGATGATCGTGTTCGTAAAATCAACCGTGCGTCCCTGGCCATCAGTCAACCTGCCATCATCCAAGACTTGGAGAAGGATGTTGTACACGTCGTCGTGAGCCTTTTCGATTTCATCAAGCAAAATCACCGAATAAGGACGACGGCGCACCGCCTCCGTTAATTTGCCACCCTGATCGTAGCCAACGTATCCCGGAGGCGCTCCGATCAACCGACTGACACTGTGCCGTTCCATGAACTCGCTCATGTCGATGCGGATCATCGCCGTTTCATCGTTAAACAACACTTGCGCTAAAGACTTGCACAGCTCCGTTTTTCCGACGCCTGTTGGGCCAAGGAACATGAACGATCCGATTGGACGGTTAGGATCCTGCAGTCCAGAACGGCTTCGACGTACCGCGTTACTGACCGCCGCGACCGCTTGGCTTTGGCCTATAACGGTCTGCTGTAGCCGTTCCTCCATGACCAACAGTTTTGCTTTCTCCGTTTCCAACATGCGCGATACTGGAACGCCCGTCCACACGCTGACAATCTCCGCGACCTCTTCGCCGGTGACCTGTTCAGAGAGAAGCTTCTTCCGATCATTGGGCACTTCGGCGGTGGAGTTCGCTTCGGCCGCTTCAATCTGCGTCTCCAACTTCTTACGCTCGTTGTCCAACTGATAGAGCTTGTGGAAGTCTTCTTCACTGGGCGATTGACCGGACGACTGGCGAGACTTAATTTCGTTGTCCAGCATCTCGAAATCACGCACGGCGTCACTCAGCTGCTGACGCAACTTCTGCACGTCGGTCATACCGAGTTTTTCCTGTTCCCAC